>JAATGA010000112.1 GCA_015654855.1 Rhodobacterales bacterium | reverse complement strand
GGCGCGGCTGCGGCGGGCGCCGGCCGGGATCGCTCTGCCGCCGCATCGGCCAGAACGCGCGCGAAAAGATCGGCCGAAGGCTGCGGCCTGTTGCGCCGCGCCTCGGCCAGCATCGCATCGAGATCGAACCTATCCGCCATTTCCCGCACCTTTCCCCTGTATCCCCGCTGTTCGTCCGCGCCGTCTCAGTATTCGCCGTCATAGCCAAGCGCCTCGCGCCGGCCGCCAAGCGCCAGGGCCAGCGCCCGTTTGCCCCGTGCCGTCAGGCTTTCGACCGCCTCAACGCCGATGCCCAGAACCTCGGCGATCTCGGGGTTGGAAAACCCCTCGATATGCCGCAGCACCACCGCCTGGCGCTGCCGGTCGGGCAGGGCGTCGAGCGCGGCCTGCAAGGCCGCCATCCGGTCGGCCTCGATCAGATCCGCCTCGGCGCCGCGCGCGCCGTCCGCCACCTCGGGCGCATCGTCGAGCGGCGTGGCCGCCCGCCGCTTTCGCCCGCGCAGCCGGTCGGTGCACAGGTTACTCACCACCCGGTAAAGCCAGGTGGAGACCTGCGCCTCGCCCTGCCGCCAGTCGGGCGCGATGCGCCACAGCCGCAGCATGGCCTCTTGCGCCACATCCTCGGCCTCGGTCCGGTCGGACAGCAGTCGCGCCGCGTAACCAAGCACCCGGGGCAGCAGCCGTGCCGCAAGGCTGCGCGCGGCCATGCTGTCGCCATTGGCGTAAAGCACCAGAAGCGCCTCGTCAGGGACCTCGGCAAGCGTATCGCGGGGCATGTCCATCCGTTCGGATTAACCGCAAACCGGCCTTTTCGCAAACGGGTGCCCGGAACGTCCGGGCACCCGACTCATGTCGTCGCGCCGACGGCTCAGTTGCCGGCGTCGGGTGCGCCCTCGCCCGGAGGCGGCGGAGGCAGGTCGCCCGGCGCGCGCTGTTCGACGGGACCCTTGCCACGCGGACCCTTGCCGTCGAAGCCCCGGCGGTCCTTGCCATGCCCGCCGCGATCATGCTCGTCGCGGCCGCGCCAGCCCCGGTCCGGGCGGTCGCCCTCCCGCCGGTCGGCGAAATGCTGCTGCGCGGCCTGCGCCTCTTGCAGGGTCACGGCACCATCCTTGTCGGCGTCGATCCGGTCGAAGATCGCCTCGAAGCCCGGTCCGCGCGGACCCTGCGGCCCCGGCCCGAAGCCCGGCCCGGCGGCGAGTTCCGCCGCCGACAGCAATCCGTCGCCATCGGTGTCGAGCCGTTTGACCGTCTCGGCCGCCTGGTCGTTGAAGAGTTCGGTCGCCTCGGCGATGCGCGGGGCGGCCAGTTCGGCGGGGCTGATCTTGCCATCACCGTCGCTGTCCTCGACCTTCGGGCGCGCGGCCTTCCAGGCGTCGATTTCGGCCCTGGTGATCTTGCCGTCCTTGTCGGCGTCGATCTTCGCGAAAATCCGCTCCGGCGCGGGGACGCGGCCCTCGAAGCCTTCCGGCGCATCCGGGCCGGGGCCCTGTTGGGCGATGGCGGTCGAAAGGCCTGCGGCAGTGGCGGCGGCAAGCACCAGCCCGCTGATCAGGGTCTGTTTCTTCGGCATCCTTGCTCTCCTCGATGGCGGCCGGGGTGTTTTCAGGGTGTTTCCGGCCGTGGTATCTGGCAAACGCCGGGCGCGGGAGATTCCGTCGCGCCCGGTGTTGCGGAGCGGCGGAGGGGCGGATGCGGAACCGGCAGGGGCGGGCCGCCCGACCCGCGCAAACCGGTAAAATCCCTGGCTTCGACGCGATTTTCCCCTGCGTGGATAACGCCGCCGATGGCGCGGGCGGCGGTGCGACGCGATGGCGGTTCACAGCGGCGACCCTTTGCCCTATCTGTATTCCCGCGTGAACAGCGAAAGACAGACACTCATGACCGGCAGCATCGAGATCGGCGGCGAAGCCCTGCCCGCCGCAGAGACGGGGGCGGCGACGGAACGTCCGGCGCGGCAGGCTATGCTGCGCGGCTGGCGGCGACGCTGCCCGGCCTGCGGCGAGGGCGCGCTGTTCAGCGGCTATCTCAAGGTCAACGACCGGTGCCCGGTTTGCGGCGAGGATCTGTCGCATCACCGCGCCGACGACGGGCCGGCCTATCTGACCATCCTGATCGTCGGCCATATCCTCGGCCCGCTGATGATTGTCGTCTTCACCGAGTTCCGGCCCGACCCCTGGGTTCTGGCCGCGATCTTCTCGGTCGGCTGCGTGGCGTTGTCTCTGTTCCTTCTGCCACGACTGAAGGGCGGGCTGATCGGGTTGCAATGGGCGAAACGGATGCATGGTTTCGGCGGCGAGGAATGACGGCCATCCGAAACTGTCCCCACCCGGGTCGGCGCATATGACCGGCGGGGCGGCGGCCGTGCCGATCCGCGCGGCCACGACGCTGATCCTGTGGCGCGGCCGTCCCGGCGCGGGCGCTGCGGGGGCCGAGGTGCTGATGGGACAGCGCGGGGCGGGGGCGGCGTTCATGGCGTCGAAATTCGTCTTCCCCGGCGGCGCGGTCGATGCGGAGGACGCGCTTGCCGCCGAGGGGGCGCTGGCGCGGATCAGCGCAGACTGCGCCCGCCGCCTGGGCCAGGTCTGTCCGCCGGGCGCGCCGGATCCGGGCACGCTGGTTGCCGCCGGCCTGCGCGAACTTCACGAAGAGACGGGGTTGAGCCTTCCCCCCGCCGCGCCGCTGATGCGCTTCATCTTTCGCGCCATCACTCCGCCTGGCCGGGCGCGGCGGTTCGATGCGCGTTTTCTGCTTGCCGATGGTGCGGCGGTCGAGGGCGATGCGGCGGGCTTCGCCCTCGCTTCGGGCGAGCTGTCGCACCTGCAATGGGTCGACCTGGCCGCCGCACGGCGGCTGGATCTGCCCTTCGTGACCGAGGTGGTGCTGGCCGAGATCGCCGCGCGGCTGGACGCCGCGCCGCTGCCGGATCCGGGCGTGCCGTTCTTCGACAATTCCGGCGACAGGCCTGACTTTCGCCGACTGCTGTAAAGGCGGGCCTCAGCGCAGGACGCGCAGGCCCGCCAGGTCGTAGCCGTTCCAGTCGAGGATCTCGCGCGCGGCCTTCATCCGGTCGGGCGGCAGCGCCCCGTTCCGGTTCAGGATATAGCCGAAGCGCCCTGAAGGCGTGCCGATCACCAGCGTGCGATAGTCGGTGTCGACCCACAGCACCCACCAGGGTTCTGCCTCGCCCGCCATGGTCAGCCGGCCAAGCCCCGTGGGGCGCAGAGCACCGGAATGGACCGAGGGGATACCGGAGCGGCAAAGCCGTCCCTTCGCCGCAAGCTCGCCCGGGGTGCGGGCGATTTCGATCCCGCCGGGGCGGCAGGCGGCCCCTTCGGGGGCGAAAGCCGCAACCTCGGTCCAGGTGCCGGCGAGGCGGGTGGGGTCGAAGGCTGCGATCGACCAGATCGGCGCGCCGGGGTTGCGATATGCCGCGTGGTCGGGTGCGGGGGCCTTGCCTCCGCAGGCGGACAGCAGGGCGGCGGCGGCCAGCGCCAGGGCGGCGATCAGTTTAGGCATTCGGTGACCATCAAGCCGTTGGGTGTCAGAACCTCGTTGCAGCCGAACATCGGATCGACCGGGGCGCAGGTGCCCGACCGGGCGAGGCACTGGCCCTGGCAATCCGACTTCTTCGTGCAGCGTTTGCCGCTGTCGCGGGTCACCTTCAGACAGGATCGCCCGCCGCCGACCGAGGCCCAACGGCCCCCGCGCTTCTCGCAGGCGAGTTGTTCCGGGCTCTTGATCACCACGGGGGCTTCCGCAACGGGCGGGGTGGCGGTGGCCTCCGCCCCGCCGGGTTTTGTGGCCCCGTTTCCGGGTGTGGCGGTAGCTGCGGCCTGCGGCGCGCCTGTGCCCCGGGTTGGGGTCTGCGGCCCGGTGAGCGCGGCACCGGCCGCCGCCGGTATGGCCGCAGGCGCGGGTGTCGTGCCCGCCGTCGGCGGGCTGTCGAGCTTCGTCGTCGTGATCGCCCCGCCGGTGATCGGACTGGCGGAACCGCTTGCGGGCTTGCCGCCCGATCCGCCGGGCAGGGACAACTGGCAGGCCGCCAGCAGCGCGAGGCAAGCCGCCGCAATCGTTGCGCGTGTACACATTTTGCGCTCAATACGGCTGCGGGTGGTCGCGATACGCCGCCGCGATTTCGTCCAGCACATCCTCGGACAGGGTGACATCCGCCGCGCCGATATTGGTCGCCAACTGCTCCGGTGTCGTCGCCCCGATGATCGGGATCGTGGCGAAGGGCCGCTGGCGGGTGAATGCAATCGCCATCTGGCAGGGGTCGAGTCCGTATTCCGCCGCGATCCGCAGATAGGCCGCGACCGCAGGGAAGACCTGCGCCGTCACCCGCCCGCCAAGCTCCGGCGTCGCCTCGCGCCGCGAGGCATGGGGAATGACGCCGCCCGCGTATTTCCCCGACAACAGCCCCATGGCCAGCGGCGAATAGGCCAGCAGCGGCATGTTCTCGCGCACCGAAAGTTCCGCCCAGTCACTGTCGAACTGCCGGCACAGCAGCGAATATTCGTTCTGCACCGTAGCCATGCGCGGCAGCCCGTGCCGGTCGGCCAAAGCCAGCCATTTCGCCGCCCCCCATACGCTTTCGTTCGACAGGCCGAAGGCGCGGATCTTGCCCTCTTTCACAAGCGCACCGGCCACGGTCAGAAAATCGAGCATCTCCGCCTCGACCTCGCCCGCCGTAGCGGAGCCGGGGTCGTAACCCCAGATCTGGCGAAAGTGGTAGGATCCCCGGTTCGGCCAGTGGATCTGGTAAAGGTCGATGTAATCGGTTTGCAACCGGGCGAGCGATCCCTCGACCGCATCGCGCAGGTTCGCGCCCGTCGCGGGCGCGCCGCCCCGGGCAAAGCGGCCGGGGCCGGTGATCTTGGTGGCCAGGACCACCTTGTCGCGCCGCCCCGATTTCGCGAACCAGGTGCCGAGGATCGTTTCGGTCAGCCCGATGGTCCCGGCCCGGACGGGGTTGGTCGGATACATCTCGGCCGTGTCCCAGAAATCGACGCCGCGCTCCAGCGCGAAATCCGCCTGGGCATGGCCTTCGGCTTCGGTGTTCTGCGTGCCCCAGGTCATGGTGCCAAGACAGATCGCCGAGACGTCGAGGCCTGTCGTCCCGAGGGGAATCCGCTGCATCGTCTGCTCCTGTCCGTTGCGGCGCCCAGCCTAGCCGCGCTGCGGCGTCGGGGGAAGCCCCGAAGCCCTTTCCAACCGGCCCCTCGCCGTGTATCCCCCGCGCCAGGAACCGATGGAGTCGAAGGCCATGCAGGGCAGCGCCAATCTCAATCTGATGATCAAGACCGCGCGCAAGGCCGGCCGCAGCCTGGTGAAGGACTTCCGCGAAGTGGAAAATCTTCAGGTCTCGTCGAAAGGGCCGGGCGATTTCGTCTCGCGCGCCGACCGCGAGGCGGAACGGATCATCAAGGAGGATCTGCTTGGCGCGCGCCCCACCTATGGCTGGCTGGGCGAGGAAACCGGTGAGACCGAAGGTCAGGATCCGACCCGGCGCTGGATCGTGGATCCGCTGGACGGCACGACCAACTTCCTGCACGGGATGCCGCATTGGGCGATCTCCATCGCGCTGGAGCACAAGGGCGAGATTGTCGCCGGCGTCGTCTTCGACGCGGCCAAGGACGAGATGTTCTTCGCCGAAAAGGGCGCGGGGGCCTGGCTGAACGACGGCAAGCGGCTGCGGGTCTCGGGCCGGCGGGCGATGATCGAGTCGGTCTTCGCGACGGGCGTGCCCTTTGCCGCGAAAAAGACCCTGCCCGCGACTTTGCAGGATCTGGCGCGTCTGATGCCGACATGTGCGGGTGTGCGCCGCTGGGGCTCGGCCGCGCTGGACCTGGCCTATGTGGCGGCGGGCCGCTACGAGGGTTATTGGGAACGCGAGTTGCACGCCTTGGACATCGCCGCGGGCATCCTGCTGGTGAAGGAGGCGGGCGGCATGGTCTCGGCCATCCGCGAAGGCGACGAGCCGCTGGAAAAGGGCGCGGTGGTGGCCGCGAACGATCTGGTCTTCGACGGTTTCCGCAAGATTATCCGGGGCGAGTAAGCGCCCCCGGGGCGTGGCGGGGGCGTTTACCGCCTGCGCCGCACCACCGGGACCGAGGATCGGGAATAGACCGCATCGGGATGCGGCGGCTCGCCCCGGTTCGCCGCCCAGTATCCGGTGCCGCCGCGGCGCAGCCACAGCGGCAGGGCCAGCACCAGGCCCGAGATGAATCCGCCGACATGCGCCCAATAGGCTACCCCGTCCGCCCCGGCCTGATCGCCGAAGCCGGAGAAGGTTTGCAGGCCGAACCACACCGCCAGCACCACCCAGGCCGGAATGGTCAGCACCCGGAAGAAGATCACGATGATGATCAGCACATCGACCTTCGCCTTTGGGAACAGCAGCAGATAGCCGCCCATCACCCCGGCGATCGCGCCCGAGGCACCGATCATCGGCGCGGTGCTGCCAGGCCCGGCCGCATATTGCAGCAGACCGGCCGCCACCCCGCAGGCGAGGTAGAAGGCGAGAAAGCCCCGGTGGCCCATCCCGTCCTCAAGATTGTCGCCGAAGATCCACAGAAACAACATGTTGCCCGCCAGGTGCATCCAGCCGCCGTGCAGGAACATCGAGGTGACGAAAGTCATCAGCCCCTCGCCGTTGGCGATCCGCGCCGGGACCAGTCCCCATTGCATGAAGAACCAGGTAAGGTGGGTGTCCGACCGCATCGTCAGCCAGTAGCCGAGGAAGATCGCCACATTGGCTGCGATCAGCGTCCAGGTGACGTAAGGGGTGCGCCCCGAGGGGTTGTGGTCGCGGATCGGAAACATGCGCAAGGCTTGCCCGGTCGCGGGGCCTGCGTCAACGCGATTGCGCCGGGGCGACTGTTTCGCGCCGGCCTGGGCATGACGGTCCCGGTCGTCGGCAGACGGGTCCCGGTCCGCCGTCGGGCCGGGGTTGCGACTGCGCCTGGTCTGGCGCCATGACGGCCCCCGGTCCTGCGTCGGGCCGGGGTGCGGGTTATTTCCCGGCGCTGGCCAGTAGCTGCGCGTTTCCGCCCGAAGCCGTGGTGTCGATGCAGACATGGCGTTCCAGCATCGCATGACCTGCATCGGGGCTGCCTCCGATCAGCGGCAGGATCGACCCCTTGCGCGCCGCGAGCGCCAGGGCGAAGGCCCGGCCCGCCTCGGTCTCACCCCACCAGATCGCGCCCGAGAAGCCGACGAGCGTGGTCAGCGCCCCGGCGGGCAGCCCCGCCGCCTCGACCGCCGCACCGCCGAGCGCGCGGATCCGGCGCGCCTGTTCGGCCGCCGCCTCTGCCGTGGGGCCAAGGCACAGGACCGGCAGGCGCGGGGTCAGGGTCAGGCGGTTGGACTCGCCCGTCGGCCCCGGCAGGTCGAGCGTGCGGGCCGGGCCATGCGCCGCTGATTTCAGCGCGGCGGCCACGGCGGGTTCGCTCGCGGCACCCGGCGTCGCACCCGCCACCTGCGGTGCGGGGGCGGCGGTGAAGCGGGACAGGTATTCCGGCCCGCCCGCCTTCGGTCCGGTGCCCGACAGCCCCTCGCCGCCGAAGGGCTGGCTGCCCACGACCGCGCCGATCTGGTTGCGGTTGACGTAGGTGTTGCCGACATGCAGCCGCTCGACGATGCTTTGCACCCGGTCGTCGATGCGGGTGTGCAGCCCGAAGGTCAGCCCGTAGCCGGTGGCGTTCACCGCCTCGACCACCTCGTCGAGTTCCGTCGCCCTGAAGGTCGCGACATGCAGGACCGGGCCGAAGACCTCGCGCTCCATCGCGGCGATGCCGGGGATGCGGATGATGGTCGGGGCGATGAAGGTGCCGTGCCTCGGCGCGGGCATTTCCTTGACCACACGCCCCCCGGCCCGGGCGGTGTCCACATAGGCGGCGATGCCGTCGCGCGCCTCGGCGTCGATCACCGGGCCGACATCGGTCGCCAGATCCCAGGGATCGCCGAGCTTCAGCTGGTCCATCGCGCCTTCGAGCATGTGCAGGACGCCCTCTGCCACATCTTCCTGCACATAGAGGCAGCGGAGCGCCGAGCAGCGTTGCCCCGCCGACTGGAAGGACGAGGCCACGATGTCGCGCACCGCCTGTTCGGGCAGGGCGGTGGAATCGACCACCATGGCGTTCAGTCCCCCCGTTTCCGCGATCAGCGGCGCGGTGGGCGAAAGATGTTCGGCCATCGCGCGCCGGATGATCAGCGCGGTTTCGGTCGAGCCGGTGAAGGCCACGCCGCCCACACGCGGATCGGCGGTGATCGCCGCCCCGACCGTCCCGTCGCCCGGCAGCAATTGCAGCGCGGTTGCCGGAACCCCCGCTTTCAGCAGCAGTCCGACCGCATGATAGGCGATCAGCGGCGTCTGTTCTGCCGGTTTGGCAAGGACAGCGTTCCCGGCGGCCAGCGCCGCCGCGATCTGTCCGGTGAAGATGGCGAGGGGGAAGTTCCAGGGGCTGATGCAGGCAAAGACCCCGCGCGCGGGGGCGCTCAGCGCCTCGGCGCCCTCGGCGTAATAGTTGAGGAAATCCACCGCCTCGCGCAGTTCGGCAATGGCGTCGGCGAGGGTCTTGCCGGCCTCGCGCGCCAGCAAGGCGAAGAGCGGGCCGAATTCCGCCTCGTAAAGCCCGGCGGCGCGGCGCAGCACCTCGGCCCGCTCGGCGGGGGCGGCGGCCCAGGGTTCGGCCAGGCGCAGGGCGGTTTCCACATCCGGCAGGCCGGCGGTGGTGACCTGGCCCACGGTGTCACCCGTCGCCGGGTTCGTCACCGGCAGTTGCAGGCCACCCGCGACATGGCCGGCCAGCAGCGGCTTCGCCTCGAACCGGTCGGTCATATGGGGGGCGCGGGCGGATTCGATCAGGGCCAGATCGGCCGGATCGGTCAGGTCGAAGCCCTTCGAGTTGCCGCGCACGCCGAACAGTTGCGGGCCGGCCGGGATCGCCGGGTTTGGCGTGCAACCCACCGCTTCGATCGCGGTCAGCGGGCAGGCGGCGACGACCTCGGGCGGCACATCTTCGTTGACGATCTGGTTCACGAAGGACGAGTTCGCGCCGTTTTCCAGCAAACGGCGGACCAGATAGGCGAGCAGGTCGCGGTGCGCGCCGACCGGGGCATAGATCCGGCAGCGGGTCCCTTCGTCAGTATGCACGATGTCGTGCAGCCGCTCGCCCATGCCATGCAGGCGCTGGAACTCGAACTGCGTCTGCGCGACACCCCCCTCGCGCGCCATGTCGAGGATGGCGGCGACGGTATGGGCGTTGTGGCCGGCGAACTGCGGATAGATCCGGTCGGTCATCCCCAGCAGCTTGCGCGCATTGGCGATATAACTTGTGTCGGTCGCCTGTTTGCGGGTGAAGACCGGAAAGCTGTCGAGGCCCAGGACCTGCGCCCGCTTGACCTCGTAATCCCAGTAGGCGCCCTTCACCAGTCGCACGGTGATGCGGCGGTTGAGCCGTTCGGCCATGCGGTAAAGCCAGTCGAGCGCCGCCCCGCAACGCCGGCCATAGGCCTGGACCACGATGCCGAACCCGTCCCATCCGGCGAGCGAGGGGTCGGACAGCGCCGCCTCGATCACCTCGAAGGACAGTTGGAGGCGGTCGGCCTCTTCGGCGTCGACGATCAGGTTCATGTCCGAGGATTTGGCAAGTCCGGCGAGGGCGCGGACGATGGGGACAAGTTCCGTCATCACCCGTTCGCGTTTCGCAACCTCATAGCGGGGATGCAGGGCGGAAAGTTTGATCGAGATGCCGGGGTTCACCCCCATGCTGCCTTTTGTGCAGGCGGTGGCGATGGCGGTGATCGCCTTGGAATAGGCGAGGTGGTATTTGCGCGCATCGCCTTCGGTCCGGGCCGCCTCGCCCAGCATGTCGTAGCTGTAGGTATAGCCCTTGTCTTCCAGTTCTTTCGCGCGCTTCATCGCGGCTTCTATGGTCTCGCCCAGCACGAACTGGCGGCCCATTTCCTTCATGGCGCGGGATACGGCGGTGCGGATCACCGGCTCGCCCAGCCGGCGGACGGCGGCGCGCAGGTGGCCGACGACGCCCTTGCTGTTCTCATCCAGCACCTTGCCGGTCAGCAGCAGCGCCCAGGTCGAGGCGT
>JAATGA010000048.1 GCA_015654855.1 Rhodobacterales bacterium | reverse complement strand
TGGACGCCCCCGCGAACTGCCGCGAGCCGATCTCTGCGCCAAGCGCGTTGCGCGGCGTGTGGCAGGCGCCGCAGTGGGCGACCCCCTCGGCGAGGTAGGCACCGCGATTCCATTCGGGGGATTTCGTCTGATCCGGCTCATACCGGCCGAAATCGACGAACAGCAGCTTCCACCCCGCCTGAAGGATGCGCTGGTTCAGCGGGAAGGGAATGGTCGGATTCCTCGTCTCCTCGTTCACCGGCGCGACATCGGCCATGATCCAGGCATAGATCGCATCGACATCCTCGTCGGCCATTTTGGTGAAATGGTCGAAGGGGAAGCCGGGGAAGAGGTGCCGCCCCTGCCGGTCTACACCGATATGCATGGCCCGGCGAAAGGCCTCGGGCGACCATGTGCCGATGCCGGTTTCGGCATCCGGCGTGATGTTCGAGGCATAGATCGTGCCGAAGCCGGTCACGATCGGGTAGTTGCCCGCATAGGGCCGCCCGCCCGCCGCCGTGTGACAGGTGGCGCAATAGCCGGCGGAGGCGAGGATCCGTCCCTTCTCGATCTGTTCGGCTGTGAAGGCGGGGCGGTCCTCGGCCCGCATCTCGGGCAGGGCGCTGTGCCAGGCGTAGATGCCGAAGCCGATCAGGCCCACGACGCCCACAATGCCCGCGACAAGCGCGGCCTTCAGGGGGGATTTAAGCATATGGCATCAATCCTGCATGTGTCTTTTCGCGGGACTATGCCCGCGTCCGCCGCGTTCGACCCGAGGTGTTGCAGGGGGAAACGGACGGAACGCAAAACATGCGTCTCACATGCGGCAATTTGGCATGACGAATGCCGATGTGCCAGCGAAATGAAAATGAATTGCCGAAATAAGCGTTATATCCGGCCAAACACATTGCTCATGGCGGGATAACACCGTTATCGTGAAAATCAATTCCTTTACTGCCGGAGATACGAAATGCCCGACCCCCGCCTGATCCGCTACGACACCGCCGACCTCCAGGCCGGGGGGCAGAAGCGCCCCTTCGCCAAGGCGGTGCGGGCCGGGGATTACGTCCATGTCTCGGGCCAGGTTCCAACCGTCGGCGGAGAAGTCGTGGCGGGCGGCATCGTCGCGCAGACCGAGCAGGTGATCGAGAATATCAAGGCGGTCCTCGCGCTGGCGGACTGCGGGCTTGAGGATGTGATCAAGGTCACCTGCTGGCTGGACGATCCCCGCGATTTCTCCAGCTTCAACGCGGTGTTCGAGAAACACTTCGGCCCGAACCCGCCGGCGCGCTCGACCGTGCAGTCGCGGCTGATGGTCGATGCCAAGGTCGAAATCGACGCGATCGCCTGGAAGCCGGTCTAACCGCCGATCCGGTCGAGCGCGGCGCGCAAGGCGGCGACAAGCGCCGCATCGGTGCGCCGC
This sequence comes from Rhodobacterales bacterium, assembly GCA_015654855.1. Lineage (GTDB taxonomy): Bacteria > Pseudomonadota > Alphaproteobacteria > Rhodobacterales > Rhodobacteraceae > JAATGA01. The sequence continues at coordinate 1,159 of JAATGA010000048.1, read as the reverse complement.
GCCCCCGGCGGCTGAAAGCCGAAGGCCGCGACCCCGGGCTGCTGCGGCGGGGACAGGGGTGTCGAGCACGAGGCATGAACCTCGCGCAACGACAGCCGTGCCGCCAGGTCCGCGACATTGCCCGCGTTCACACCCGCGCCCGGCATGACCGTCACGCCGGGGGTCGCGGCTGTCATCGCGGCCAGCCGGTCGACCCCCGCAAGCGCCGTCGCCGCTCCGCCCGAGGACAGGACCCGGCGAATCCCCAGGGTTGCGCAAAGCCGCATCGCCGCTGCCGGATCGGGCGTCAGGTCGATGGCGCGGTGCAGGGTGACATCCATGCCCCGCGCCTCGGCCATCAGCGCGGTCAGGGCTTCGGCATCGAGCCGGCCGTCGGGCAGCGAGGCGCCGATGACCACGCCCGCCAGACTCGCCGCGCGGGCTGCCGCGATCTCGATCCGCATCGCGGCGATTTCCTCCAGGCTCCAGAAGAAACCGCCCGAGCGGGGACGGATCATCGCCATCACCGGCAGCGGGGCGCGCGCCGCCAACGCCATCAGTCCCGCCGATGGCGTCAGCCCGCCGAGGGCCAGGGCAGAGCACAACTCGATCCGGTCCGCCCCGCCTTCGACGGCGGCGCGCAGACCGGCAGCATCGTCGACGCAGACCTCCAGGAGGATGCGGCTCATGCCCTTCGTCTTTCGCTGCGCACCAGGATCATCGCCCCGCCGACCCCGGCCAGACCGCTCAGCACCCCCGCCGCGCCATAGCCGCCAAGCGCGGTGCCGAGCGCGAAGATCCCCGCCCCGAGCGCCCCGCCGAAGAACATGTTCACCGCGATCAGCGAGGCCGAAAGGCCGGGCCTGTCGGCGATCAGGTCCAGCAGATAGGAGATCGGCAGCGAGATGATCCCGGCGGCGGCAAAGCCTGCGATCACGCTGACCGCCAGCACCTGCCAGGGTGCCCCCGCCATGGCGATGGCGATCAGATAAACCAGATACAGCCCGGCCGTGATCGCCAGCGCGGTGGTCAGATGGATGCGTCCCGTCGCGCGCGTCCAGAAGAACATGAACACCACCTCAAGCGCGGCGACCATGCCGACGGTCAGCCCGATATCCTCCGACGTGCCTCCGGCCTGGCCGGTCAGGATCAGCGGCAGCACGGCGGCGTTGACATGCAG
>JAATGA010000539.1 GCA_015654855.1 Rhodobacterales bacterium | reverse complement strand
TATCGGCGATCCCGAACAGTTCCTCCAGCCGATGACTGACATAGATGATGCCCACTCCCTTGCGTTGCAGCCTGCGGATCGCATCGAAAAGGATGTGGCTTTCATGCTCGCCGATGGCTGAGGTCGGCTCATCCATGATGACGATCTCGGCATCGCGCGACAGGGCGCGGGTGATTTCCACCAGTTGCACCTGCGCAAGGCTGAGGTCGGACATCAGGCTGGCGGGGTTCAGGTCGAAGCCGACCTCATGGATGATGCGGCGCGCATCCTCCTGCATCCGACAGTGATCTACGACGAAACCGCTGCGGCGCGGTTCGCGACCGAGGAAGATGTTCTCGGCCACCGTCATCCCGGGCACCGGGGCCAGTTCCTGGGTGATGATGGCGATGCGCGCCTCCAGCGCATCGGCGGGCGAGGCGAAATGCACCTCGGTTCCACGAACGCGGATCGCGCCGCTGTCGCGCGACAGAAGGCCGGTCAGGATGTTCAGGAAGGTGGATTTACCCGCCCCGTTGCCACCGCAGAGCGCATGGACGGATCCCGCCGCCAGCCGCAGCGTGCCATTCCTCAGCGCGGGCACGCCGTCGAAGGATTTGGCGACCGCATCGGCCTCCAACAAAAGCGATGTCATTCCGTTCCCCCCGTCGGGCCTCTCCCCGGCCCGGGTCCGCTTTGGCAGGACCCATGGAACATCATAGAATGCTCACGAATCTCATCGCCTGGCCAAGATGCGACATTGACCTGCGCCCGGGGCGTCTCATCCGATGCAGGCCGGGGCTTCGCATCCGCGCAGGGGACCGGGGCGATCCGCTCTGTCGCAGAACCCGCCGCCGGGCGGTGCGCGCCGTGTTTTCCCGTGGGCCGGAGCGCGCGGGCGCCGGCCGCCTCACCAGGCGCGGAGGCTGGCGCAAATGGGATCTCCGAAAGAGGCTCCTGGCCATTCAAGCGTTGGCTTTACGACCAGGGTCCACCTTCGCGTCAACGGCGCTCGCCTCTTCATGAGGACCGAGATCACGCCCGGTTATGACCCTAACGGTACCGGCTACGATCTCGTGACGGTTGCCGGAGCCGGATGCAAAAGGGGGCGGCCCCCTCGACTCAACAGACGCTCAGCGCGGGGCCGCGCCAGCGCAGGATCCGGCCGGTCAAAGGTGCCTCCATATCGAACCGCCAGCCGGTTTCGCCCTCGTGGCTGAGGGTCAGCACCGTCTGAATCAGGCCGAAGCCCAGGGCATTGCAGATTTCGACATTCCAGCGGCCTTCGGGGGGCAGGATCTGATCGGTGGCGGTAATCCAGCCTGACGGGGTTCGCTCGATGCCGATGGTCTGGTCGCGACCGGGCAATGTTGCTGCCCCGCCGATGTCTCCGGCGCGGATCGCCGCACGGATCCGGGTGGAGGAAACACGCTCGCCATCGCGTCCTACCTCGCGGATGAGATGGACGTGGAAACCGTGCCTTGCGCCAAGCCGCTTCAGCAGATCGACATCGCCGCCGCGTCCGTGCCCGAACCGGAAATCTCCGCCCGCAACAACCGCCAAGACACCCAGCCCCCGCGAGAATGTCACCGGCAAAGGCCTCGGGTGAAAGATCGGCGAAGGCCTGGTCGAAGCGCGGTGCATAAACGAGGTCGAAGCCGCTCTGGCTTATCAGCAGATCGCGCGCCGCGCCGGTGATCAGGCGAAACGCCGCGCCGCCGCCAAAAAAGCTGCGCGGATGGGGATCAAGCTGCAAAAGGACCAACGGTGCACCCGCGCCGCGGGCGATGCGCCGCCCGGCTTCGACCACTGCGCGATGACCGGTGTGAAAGCCGTCGAAACTGCCGAGCAGCAGCACCCCGCCGCGCAGAAAGGCCGGCAGCGGCGCCCGTCCGTCATGGTGCAGACATGGCCTGGCCTCAGCATATTCGGCGGCGGACACCAGTTGCATGGCCGGGGCCTTCCCTCGTCGCACAGGACCGGCGGCGCCCAATGGCGCGCCGCCGGCGGTTCTGTATCAGGCGCTCATCCACTCCAGCCAGCGAAGCTGTGCCTGTTCGGCATTCTCGGTCCACCACTTATCGTCGATGAACAGCGTCTCTTTGGTGTTCTCGGGGCTGGCCGGCGCGGTGGCCGCCGCCTCGGGCGTGATGTCCTTGTAGATCGAGACATTGGTCATCCCGACCGGCTGCGATTCCGCATAAGGAAGCTGGCTTTCGGCCCGCATGAACCAGGTCAGGGCTTTCATCGCCGCATCGCCCGAGGGTGCATTCCTCGGAATGCACCAGTAGGATTGCTCGAGAATGTTGTTCTTGAAGTGGAAATCGTAGACACCACTCTTCTTCTCATCCACCAGACGCGCAAGGCTGGCACCAACCAGGTCGACCTCCTTGTTTTGCAGCAGGACCCCCCATTGCGAGGTGCGCTCGACCCAAAGGTCGACCTTTTTCTTGATCGCGTTCAGCGCCTCGAAGGCTTCGTCCATGTCGATCGGATAAACCTTGTCGCGTGGCACGCCGGCCGCCATCAGTGCGATCTCGAACGAGGGGCGGGGCTGCGCGTAAAGGCCGCGGCGGCCCTTGAACTTCGTATCGTCGAAGAATTCGACCCAATCCTGCGGCCCTTCGGGAAACATCTGCGCGTTCCAGCCCATGTTGGTCGAGAACGAGACCGAGCCGATCCCGAATTCGCGGCAGACGCCGGTGTTGAGCTGGTCTGCCGGCACCACCGAATGCAGCAGGTCATAGTCGATGGGGCGCAACAGACCCTTGGCGGCAGACAGGTTCATCTGCGTTCCCTCGAAATCGACCATATCCCATTCGACGTTCTTGATCTGGTCCATGACCTCCAGCTTGGCCACGTCAGGGTAAGAGGTGGTTTCCCAGGACACGCCGTAATCCTTTTCGAATTCGGTCATGTAATAGGCCTTGATCCGGTCGTCGGTGCTGCCGCCCCAGGTGCAGATCACGATGCTGCCCGAAGCGTCCAGCTGCGTGAAATGCGGGGTCGTCTGAGCCAGGGCGCCCCTAAGACCGGGCAGGCCCAGCATCAGGCCGGTTGCGCCGGTGCCCAGAAGGAACTGACGGCGGCTGGCGGTGTCGAGTTTCATGGCGTTTCCTTTTCCTGTCGGGGAGGTGGGAAGGGGCGCGTTTTTTCGCGTCTTATCGGCCGTGGCGGTCGCCCGCCCCGGAATCACGAGGTCATCAGATGGCTCATCCGCGCGTCCCAGCTGAGGTTGTGGCGCGAGCCGGGTTCGGGGGCGACGGTGGTGCCGTCGATGGTCTGGGTGGTGATGATCGGTCCGAAGGCGGTATCGAAGGCGATCCGCAGCGTGCTGCCGAGGAAGCGCACATCGGTCACCAGCCCGTCGAAGGCCCAGGCCGGCGCATCGGCGGCGTCGAGGCGCATGACCTCCGGCCTGATGCACAGAACGGCGGGACCGTTCCGGGCATCACCCGCCGGCAGCGGCAGGCGGCGCCCGTCGACGATCAGCGCGCCGCTGTCGACCTCACCCCGGAACAGGTTGGATTCCCCGAAGAACTCGGCCACGAAGGAATTGGCCGGCGCGCGATACAGATCGCGCGGCGTCGCGACCTGCTGAAGCCGGCCCTTGTTCATCACCGCGACCCGGTCGGACATGTTCAGCGCCTCTTCCTGGTCATGGGTGACGAAAATCACTGTCTGGCCAAGGCTGCGCTGAAGCGACCGGATCTCGGTCTGCATCGAGGCGCGCAGGTTCCGGTCGAGGGCTGCCAGCGGCTCGTCCATCAGCAGCGCCCGGGGATTGAACGAAATGGCGCGGGCCAGCGCGATCCGCTGCTGCTGGCCGCCCGAAAGCTGGGTCACCAGACGGTCGGCGTAGTCCTCCATCTGCACCCGCGACAGGGCCCATTTCACCTGGCGTTCCTGCTCGGCGCGGGAAACGCCGCGCGCGCGCAGCGGATAGGCGACATTCTTCGCCACGTTCATATGCGGGAACAGCGCATAGGACTGGAACACAACGCCGATGTCGCGCTGATAGGGCGGAACGTGGCTGATGTCGCGGTCGCCCAGCATCAGATGGCCGTGGTCGGGCGCTACGAAGCCCGCAATCAGCATCAGGAGCGTGGTCTTGCCGGACCCCGACGGCCCAAGGATCGTCACGAACTCGCCGGGCTGGACGTGAAGCTTCACATCCTCGACAGCGGCCTTGTCGCCATAATACTTGGTGAGGCGGTCGAAACGGATGCCATATCCGTGCTGCGTCGTCTCCATGGCGGGGGTGCTTCTTTCTGTGCGGATCGGGGAGGAAAGGGGCAGGACCCGGGCGGCAGGTGCAGGGGCGGGCGCTGCGGCTTCGACGTCCATCACATCGCCGACCGCCGCCGCCGACAGCGAGCGGCGGGCATGGATGCGGGCGCGCAGGGCCATGCGGCCCCGGACGGCGCCGATCAGCCTGGTCGCGGCCAGATACAGCGCCACCACCGCGAATTGCAGCGAGGCGATGGCGGTTATCGCCTTGTTCAGCCCGTCCTGAGTCATGCCGCCCTCCATCTTGCGGGGCAGGGTCTCGAAACGGGGGCCGGCGAGGAACTGCGCGATCACCACCTCGTCGAACGAGAACATGAAGGCGAAAAGCGCCGCCGCGCCGACCGCCGGCAACAACAGTGGCAGCGTCACGGTGACCAGCGTCCGCCAGGGCGCGGCCCCCAGCGAGGCCGAGGCGCGTTCCAGCGCGGGATCGCTGCGCGACAGCCGCGCGAGGATCGGCATGATGACGAAGGGCAGGACCACCACCGCATGGACGGCGGCGATCGGGGGGATCTTCTGCAACAGGCCAAGCTGTGCGAGCACCAGATAGAAGCCGACGCCAATCACGATCAGCGGCACGATCATCGGTGCGACGAAGAACATCTTCACCGCATTGCCAAGCCGACCCTTCAGGCGGCTGATGCCGATGGCGGCGGGCACGCCGATCAGCAGCGCGAAAAGCGTGGCCAGCACCGCGATCCGAAGGCTGAGAGAGGCGGTTCGCCCCCAGCCCCGGTCGTCGATCAGCTCGTGATACCATTCGAGCGACCATTGCTGCGGCGGAAAGATCATCGACTGGCCTGCGCCGAAGGAAATCGGGATCAGGATCAGGATCGGCAGATTGATCAGCAGCAGCATCAGCCAGCCGTAGCCCTTCAGAAGTTGCGCCCATGGCCGGGTAAGCAGGTATTCCATGCGCTATTTCTCCCGGCTCAGGATGTTGTCGACGCCCGAAACCTTGTTGTAGAGAAAGAGGATCCCCAGACAGATCACCAGCAGCACCATCGAGGTCGCAGCCGCCAGTTGCAGATCGCCGATCTTCTGGATCTGGTCCTTGACGGCCAGAACGATGGTCGGCGCCCGCCCGCCGCCCAGGATCGCCGGGGTGACATAGACTCCGAAGGACAAAGCGAAGACGAGGATCGAGCCTGCTACGACGCCCGGCATCGACAGGGGCAGGAATACCTGCCGGAAGACCTGAAACGGCCGCGCCCCCAGCGACAGCCCCGCCTTTATATAGGCCGTGTCGATCGCCGCCATGGTCGGAGCCAGGGTCACGATCATGAAGGGCAGCATGATATGGATCATGCCGATGTAGACGCCGATTTCGTTATAGACGAGCGGCACCGGCTCGCTGGTGATGCCTGTGGCCATCAGCATCGTGTTGATGATGCCGTTCCTTTGCAGGATCACGATCCAGGCGAAGGTGCGGGCCAGAAGGCTCATCCACAGTGAGATGAACAGGCCCAGCATCATCAGTCGGGCGAAACGACCTTTGAAGCAGACCATCAGATAGGTGACCGGATAGGCCAGGATCGCGCAGGCGATGGTGACGGTGAACGCGAGTTGCAGCGTGAAAAGCAAAAGCCGGCGATAGACGGGCGCGGCCAGCCCGGCATATCCGTCCAGATTGTAGTGGTCCGACCAGCCGCCGAAGCTGATCCACAAAAGGACCAGCAGCGGCGCGATGAAAAGGACCACCATCGCCACCACCGGCAGAGCCAGCAACGAGGTTGTCAGGATGCGGTTCTGCCGTTCCCACGGCGAGGCGGAGCCGCGGGCCGGTTTCCCGACCCGCGCTGCCCCGGCGTCAAAGCTCGCGCTCGCGTCCATGCCCGGGTCCCCTTCAGGCGATCATTTCGGGGATCACGATCTTGCCGTTCGACACGATCTGCACCCCGTCGAGGTCCAGCGAGCAATCGCGCATCGGCATGTCCATATGGCAGGCCGTGTCGTTCTTGCCGCCCAGTTCGGTATTCGGTCCGGTCGAGAACAGCACGTTCCCGTAATACGACAGCGAGGAAGTGCCAATCTCCTGATCCTTGGTGCGCGAGATGATGTTGTGATACCAGGGCGCGCTGTCGAGGCAGCCCCAGCCGATATGGCTGATCGCATAGGCGCGGGGGTCGTTGTAGCTCTCGATATATTTGCGGATCAGTGCGGCATCCATACCCGGCCCGTCGATCCCGGTGATGAACCCGTCCCTGATCGTCAGCGTCACCGGGCTTTCGAGATAGCGCTTGAAGCCGTTCACGATATCGCCGGGTTGCAGCACGACCTTGCCGTTGACCTTGCCGTCATTGCCGTTGGTCAGAACCTGGCCCGTGCCCATATGGTCCCAGCGGCCGGGCGTGTCGGTATAGCCGTATTGCGTCATCACCGGATATTCGCCGAGTTCGTAGGTCAGGTCGGTGCCGACCTCGGAGTAGATCCGCATGGTTTTCGCCTCGCGGATCAGCTTTTCGCCCCATTCGACGCGGCGGCGCAGATCCCGTGTCTGCATGTTGCGCGCCAGGATGTCGAAGGGCTCGCGGATGAAGCAGACGCGGGTGCCGGTGGCGCAGATCTCGTTCTGCTCGTAGCTGAACAGCATCCCCATGAAGTCGATGACGATATCCGCTTTCTTCAGCGCCTCGATCACCGGGATATTGCCGGCGATGCCGGTGCGGCCGGTCATCGACTTGATCGAGCGCGACTCGCGCAGCGGCACGGTGATCTGGAACGGGGTCAGCCCCATTTCGCGCGCGGCGATCATCGTCGCCTCGGCATAATCGGCGCGGATATTGCCTTCGACCAGACAGATCAGCGTCTCGTAGGGCTTGACGCCGCAGAGTTCCAGTTGCTGGGTGAACAGCTTCACCATCTCGTATTGCGTTGCCATGTCGGTCTTCCCTGTCGGATTGTGCGAAAGGTCCCCGGCCGAGCCGGGGACCGGGGATCAGTAGTCGAGATTGGCCATGCGCTTGACACGGGCGACCATCTGGCTGCGGTCGAATTCGCGGAACAGCCGTTCGCGCAGACGC
>JAATGA010000273.1 GCA_015654855.1 Rhodobacterales bacterium | reverse complement strand
GGCTTCCGCCGGAACCTCGACCGGATCGGCCGAGGTGCCTTCTTCAAGCACCACGCCGACGGGGGCGTCGGTGGTGTCGGCGGCAGGCACGCTGACTTCGGCGCGGACCTTGGGGCGTTCGGCCTTTTCGGCCTTATACCCCAGGCCACCCATCAGATCGACGAACTGTTCGAGCGTCATGCCGGTGATCGACAGCATCTCGGGCGTCGCCTCGAAACCGGCGCGGCTGTCTTTCGCCCGCAGCAGATCGGCCAGGCGTTCCAGCATGTCGATGCGGATCGCCCGGGTGCCGGCGGGGTGATAGCCGGCGAGCGTGTAATGCCCCTTCGGCACCGCCTCGACATTCGGGATCGTCACCAGACCCGGCGGCGGGCTTTCGGGGAATTCGTCCAGACCATTGGCCAGCGACCACAGCACCAGACGCAGCCGCGTCGGCGCGGGTTTCAGAAGCTGCGGCTGGAACACCGTGAACTGGCCGAAGCGCACGCCATGCTTACGCAGGGCCGAGCGCGCCTCCTGGTCGAGTTCCTTGACCTCGGTGGCGACCTGCTCGCGAGGCAGAACCCCCAAGGCCTCGACCAGACGGAAGGCGAAACCGCGCGCGAGGCCGGTCAGCGATTCGTCGCGGCCCATGGCCAGCAGCGGCTCGAACTGAGCGGCCACCTTGCGGTCGATGAAATGTTGCAGCCGGCGGCGCACCTTGTCGGCGACATCGGGGCCGGCTTCTTCATCGACGAAAGCCTCGACCTGGGGCCGCGTGACCTCCGGCCCTTTGACCAGCTTGCCGACAGCGGTGGTGCCCCACATCAGCCCGCCCTGCTCGGTGAAATCCAGCTCGGTATCGGGCGAGTTGTAGAATTTATCCGCGCGCAGATGGAATTCCGGCTTCAGCGCCTGTTCGGCGGCCTGCCGCAGCGTCTTCGCCTCGTCGGGCGAACCGCTGGCATCCTGCCGGAAGCGGAAGCCTTCCAGACGGCCGACGAATTCGCCTTCGACCGTCACTTCGCCCTTGTCGTTCACCTCGGCCACGAGGGTCTCCTTCTGCTTCAACCGCCGCATGAGCACACTCGTGCGCCGGTCAACAAATCGCTGGGTCAGGCGCTGATGCAAAGCATCCGACAGCCGGTCTTCTACAGCGCGAGTCTCTTCCCGCCAATGGGATTCATCCTGCACCCATCCTTTGCGTTGCGCCACATAGGTCCAGGTGCGGATATAAGCCAGCCGGCGGGAAATCGCGTCGATGTCGCCATCGCTGCGGTCGATGCGGGCAATCGCCTTCGCCAGCCAGTCCGAAGGGATCTGCCCCGGGCCCGACAGAAAGTCGAAAAGCCGCGCCAGAAGCTGGGCATGTTCCGTCTCGGACGCGCTGCGGAAATCGGGCACGCGGCAGACATCCCACAGCAGGCGCACGTCCTGCGGCCCGCGCAGACGGGCGCGCACCTCGTCCATCGCCGACAGCGCTTTCAGCGCCAGAACGTCGTCGGAATCCCGCGCCCGCGTCAGCCATTCGTTCGAGGTCGGGGATTCGAGGCTGGCGAGCAGCCGCTCCGGCGTGCCGAACTCCAGCGTCGAATTGCGCCAGTGCAGTTTCTTGACCGGGGCGAAGCGGTGGCTTTCGATCTGTTCGATCACCTCTTCATCCAGCGGCCGCGCCTCGCCCGTGACGCCAAAGGTGCCGGGTTCCGTGTGCCGCCCTGCCCGCCCGGCGATCTGCGCCAGTTCCTGCGGATACAGCGCCCGCATCCGCCGCCCGTCGAATTTCGCGGTCGAGGAAAAGGCGACATGCCGGATGTCGAGGTTCAGCCCCATGCCGATGGCGTCGGTGGCGACGAGGTAATCGACATCGCCGTTCTGATACAGCGCCACCTGCGCGTTGCGTGTGCGCGGCGAAAGCGCGCCCATCACCACCGCGCAACCGCCCTTTTGCCGGCGGATCAGTTCGGCGATCGCATAGACGTTCTCGACCGAAAACCCGACGATGGCGCTGCGTTCCGGCATCCGGCTGATCTTTTTCGATCCTGTATAGCTCAGCGTCGAAAAGCGGTCGCGTTTCAGGAAGGTGGACCCGTTCACCAGCCCCGCAATCGCGCTGCGCATCGTGTCCGACCCGAGGAACAGCGTCTCGTGCAGGCCCCTTGCGCGCAGCAGCCGGTCAGTGAAGACATGGCCGCGCTCGGGGTCGGCGCAAAGCTGGATCTCGTCCACCGCGACGAAATCGGCCCCGATGTCGAGCGGCATCGCCTCTACCGTGCAGACCCAGTATTGCGTGCGCTCAGGCACGATGCGCTCTTCGCCGGTGACCAGCGCCACGACCGAAGGGCCGCGCAAGCCGACCACGCGGTCATAGACCTCACGCGCCAGCAGCCGCAGCGGCAGGCCGATGACGCCCGTGCGATGGGCGAGCATCCGCTCGATCGCGTAATGGGTCTTGCCGGTGTTCGTCGGCCCGAGGACCGCCGTCACCCTGGGGGGTTCGGCCATATGCGCTTCAGGTGTCCTGTCCGGCCAGTTGGGTCTCGATCCGCTTGACCGCATCCTTCAGATCGGCCTGCTGCGGGTTCAGGTCAAGACCCAGGCGATAGGCTTTCAGCGCAAGCTCGGGCCGATTCGCCTCTTCCATGATGGAGCCGAGGCCGGTCAGCGCCTCGAAATTGCGCGGATTGAGTTCCAGCGCCCGCGACAAAGCGTCAATCGCCATGCCGAATTTTCCCGACTGATACAACGCCATGGCATAAACGCTCCACCCTTCGGCGAAATCGGGATCGTTGTCGGTCAGCGCGGCCAGATGCTCCAGCGCGGCACCGACCTCGCCCGCATCCAGCGCATCGCGCCCGCGCTGCAACAGCAGATCCATGGAGGGAGAGCCGGACTTCGACCATTCCAGCGTGATCTCGCGCTCGATACGGATCGCGGCGTCGGGATCGGCGTTCTTCAGC
>JAATGA010000138.1 GCA_015654855.1 Rhodobacterales bacterium | reverse complement strand
GAGGAACATTATCCGCATGAATCGCCCGATTGTCCAATCTTCCGCAGGGGTCACGATCGTGGGCGGCGGCCCGGTCACGAGCGCCGCGCTGAACCGCGCGCTGGCCCGCGCGCCCGGTCTGGTCGCCGCCGATGGCGGGGCCGACCGGTTGTTGCGGCTGGGGCACGCGCCGCAGGCGGTGGTGGGCGATATGGATTCGATCTCGGATGCGGCGCGGGCGCGGCTGGCCGGACGGCTGCACCCGATCCCGGAACAGACGACGACCGATTTCGACAAGGCGCTGCGCTCGGTCGCGGCGCCGTTCATCCTGGCGCTCGGCTTTGCCGGGGGGCGGATGGATCACGGGCTGGCGGTGATGCACGGCCTTGTCGCAAGGGCGGCGGGGGCCTCGCCGGCGCTGGTGCTGGGGCCGAAGGATCTGGCCTTTCACGCGCCGGCGGGGCGGGGGCTGGATCTCGCGCTGCGTCCGGGGGATGCGCTGTCGCTGTTTCCCATGGCGCCGGTCGGCGGGGTTTCCGAGGGGCTGGAATGGCCGATCGAAGGGCTGGCGTTCAGCCCGGCGGAGCAGATCGGCACCTCGAACCGGGTGACGGCGACGCGCGTGCGGCTGCGCTTCGACGCGCCCGGAATGCTGGTGATCCTGCCGATCTCGCGGCTGGATGCGGCGATCAGCGCGCTTTTGCCCGCCGTGCCACCACCCGCTCGCGGTGGATGACGTAGAGGCCCGATCCGACGATGATCGCGATCCCCGCGAGCGCCAGCGGATTGGGAAAATCGCCGAAGACCAGGTAGCCGAGCGTCACCGAGACCACGATTTCCGAATAGTGCAGCGGGGCGAGCGTCGAGGCCGGGGCGAATTTCAGCGCATAGGTCATGCACATATGGCTGACCGTTGCCCAGAACCCCATGCCGAACAGCCACAGCCACGCGATCCCCTGCGGCATCACCGGATCGAACGGCCCGCCGCGCCCGTCCATCAGCCACAGCACCGGCAGAACCAGAACCATGCCCGCCAGCGCGGTATGGAACTGCATCGCCACCGGATGGACCGAGGCCGAGACGGCGCGCGTCGACAGCATGTAGAACGCGAAGAAGAACGCCGTGCCAAGCGGCCACAGCGCCTTCAGCCCGAAGGCGGCGAGCGAGGGCTGGATCACCAGCAGCGCGCCAAAGAAGCCGACCGCGCAGGCCGCGATCCGCCGCGGGCCCACCTGGTCGCCGAACAGGATGCGGCCGAGAAGCAGGATCACGAACGGCTCGACAAAGGCGATGGCGAGCGCGTCGGCGATGGCCATGAAGGAGACGGCGGCGACGAAGCTGTAGGTCGAGGCGATCAGGAACACCGCCCGCAGCAGCAACTGCCCCGCCATGCGCGGCGATACCGCCAGCGGCAGGCGCATCCACAGCACCACCGGCAGCATCAGCGCTGCCTGGACGACGAAGCGCGCCGCCGTGATCTGCCCGACCGGCACCGTCACGGTGGCGAGCTTCGAGGACACGTCGAGCAGCGGCGCAAGTGCGCAGAAGCTCAGCATCAGCACGATGCCGGGCAGAATGCGGTCGGTGGCGGCTTGCGGCAGCGGGGTGGTGGCGGATGCGGTCATGGACCCGTGCCTATCGCGCCGCTCCCAAGGCGTAAAGCCTGTGCGCGACAGAGGGTGTCGCCTGTGACGCGGGGCAGGTCGGATCTGCACGCGGACGGGACCCGCGCGCCGGACAGCGCCGAGCCGACCGTCAGGCCGGCACCGCCCGGCGGGCCGCCTGTTGCTCGCGCCAGACCATGTAGAGCCCGGCGGCGACGGTCACCGCGATCCCCGCGGCGGCCAGGCCGTTCGGCAGATGGCCGAACATCATCCAGCCGATCGCCGTCGCCGCCGGGATTTCGAGATATTGCATCGGGGCGACGGTGGCGGCGGGGACGTAGCGCATCGCCCAGGCCATCATCAGATGCGAGGCGCTGCCGATCAGGCCCAGAAGCAGCAGCAAGACGACCTCGCCCCCGTCGGGCCAGCGCAGGCCGGAACCGGGCAGGTGTGCGACCTCGGAAACCACCAGGATCGGCAGCAGGATCGCGCAGGCGATCAGCCCGCTGGTGACCTGCAAGACGAAGGGGTCGACCTCATGCGCGATGGCGCGGGTGGTCAGCATGAACATGGCGAAACCCACCGCCACGCCAAGCGGCAGGAACGCGGGCCAGCCGACCAGGGCGAAGGCGGGCTGGATCACCATCAGCGTGCCGACAAACCCCACGGCGCAGGCGATCAGCCGGCGCGGCCCGACCTCTTCCCCCAGCCAGAGCCAGCCGAACAGCAGCAGGATGAAGGGCATGACGAAGCAGATCGCCACCGTCTCGGCCAGCGGCATGTAGCGCAGGGCGGTATACATGCACAGGATGCCGAAGATATGCAGGCCCGTGCGCAGCAGGGTCAGCCGCAGCACCCGCCCGCGCAGACGCAGGCTTTGCCCCGACCGCAGCGCGAAGGGCAGCATGAAGATCACCTGCATCACGAACCGCAGGAAGCCCAGCATCAGCACCGGCAGGTCGGACAGCAGCTTGACCAGGGAATCCCCCAAAGGGGCGGCGACGCAAAAGCCCAGCATCAGCCCGATGCCGAGCATGGGCCGGTCGATCCGGGACGTGTCTGGGGCTGGCGCGGTCATGGCGCGAGGTCAGCAGTTCGGCACGTTGACCGCAAGGCCCCCCAGCGAGGTTTCCTTATATTTCTCGTGCATGTCGCGACCCGTCTGCCGCATCGTCTCGATGCAGACATCCAGGCTGACGAGGTGCTTGCCATCGCCGCGCAGGGACAGGCTTGCCGCCGACACCGCCTTGATCGCGCCCAGACCGTTGCGCTCGATACAGGGCACCTGCACGAGGCCCTTCACCGGGTCGCAGGTCATGCCGAGGTGATGTTCCAGCGCGATTTCGGCGGCATTTTCCACCTGCTCGACCGTGCCGCCCAACACGGCGGCCAACCCTGCGGCGGCCATGGCGGCGGCGCTGCCGACCTCGGCCTGGCAGCCGCATTCCGCGCCCGAAATGCTGGCGTTGTGCTTCACCAGCCCGCCGACGGCGGCGGCGGTCAGCAGGAAGTCGCCCACATTCGCCGGCGACGCGCCGGGCACATGGTCGAGCCAGTAGCGGATCACCGCCGGCACCACGCCCGCAGCCCCGTTGGTCGGCGCGGTGACGACCTGACCGCCATTGGCGTTTTCCTCGTTCACCGCCATGGCATACAGCGACATCCAGTCGTTGATCGTATGCGGCGCCACCAGGTTCAGCCCGCGTTCGGCCAGCAGGGAATCGTGAATGCCCTTCGCCCGCCGCCGCACGGAAAGGCCGCCGGGCAGAATGCCCTCGCCCTTCATGCCGCGGTCGATGCAATCGCTCATCACCTGCCAGATCCGCGCCATTCCGGCATCGAGGTCTGCGGGGCTGCGGAACTTCGTCTCGTTGGCGCGCTTCATCTGGGCGATGGTGCGGCCCGACTGGCGGGCCATGCGCAACATCTCTTCCGCCGTCTCGAACGGATATGGGATGTCGGCCTTCGCTTTCGCCCGCGCCCCGGCGGTGTCGGCCAGTTCCGCCGCCGTCAGCACGAAGCCGCCGCCGATGGAGTAATAGGTTTCCTCCATGATCACGTCGCCCTGGGCGTCGGTGGCGCGCAGGATCATGCCGTTGGCGTGGCCGGGCAGGGCGGGACCATAGTCGAAGAGCAGATCGCGGCCAGGGTCGAAGGCCATCACCGGAAGATCGGGCGGCGCGACGGTTTTGGTGGCCATGATTTCGGCCATCACCGCATCGGCGCGGGCGGCGTCGAAGGTCGCAGGCTCGAACCCCGCCAGTCCCAGGATCGTCGCCCGGTCCGTCGCGTGCCCCACCCCGGTGAAGGCCAGCGAGCCGTGGAGCGAGGCCTTCAGCCCCGCAGGCCGGAACGGGCTTTGCCGGATCGCATCGAGAAACCGGCCGGCGGCCACCATCGGTCCCATCGTATGCGAGGACGACGGGCCGACGCCCACCTTGAACATGTCGAAGACGGAAAGAAACATGGATCACCCCTGTGCGCGGATCAGATATTGCCACTCGCCGGGGCTTCGACAACGGCGAAAAGCGACATTCGCGGGGAGAAGGCGTCGGATCGCCCGCAATGCGGGGCCAATTCCCCCTCGCGCCCGGGCGGCGCTTTGCCTATAACCGCCCGCGATCCCTGCTGCCGGAGATGCCTATGCCAGCCGAGCTTTCCCCCATCGACAAGGCGAAGTTCGTCGCCGCGAAACGCGCGGTCGATTTCGTCCAGGACGGTATGAAGCTGGGCCTCGGCACCGGATCGACCGCCGCCTGGATGGTGCGCTGCCTGGGCGAGCGCATCCGCGACGAGGGGCTGCGCGTCACCGGCGTTCCGACCTCGACCCGCACGGCCGAGCTTGCGCGGCAGGTGGGGGTCACGGTCACCAGCCTCGACGATGCCAAATGGCTGGACCTGACCATCGACGGGGCCGACGAGTTCGACGCGAACCTCGCGCTGATCAAGGGCGGCGGGGCGGCGCTTTTGCAGGAAAAGATCGTGGCCACCGCCTCGGATCAGATGATCGTGATCGCCGATGCGGCAAAAGAGGTGGCGCAGCTTGGCGCCTTTCCCCTGCCGGTCGAGGTGATCCCCTTTGGCTGGCAGACGACCAAGGCGCTGATCGAGGAAACGCTGGTCGCCATGGATGTGCTGAACCGCGACGTGACGCTGCGGATGAACGGCGACCGGCCGCTTCTGACGGACGAGGCGAATTACATCGTCGATCTGCACCTGAACCGGATCGGCAATGCCCGCCAGCTTGCGCTGGTGCTGAACCAGATCCCCGGCGTGGTGGAGAATGGCCTGTTCATCGACATCTGCGACATGGTGATCATCGGTCACGGCGACGGGCGGGTGCAGGTCCGCGACATCAACGCCGGCACCGAAAGCGACGAGCGGATCGAGTTCGCCGCATCCGACAATATCTTCGCCGATCTGGGCGACTGAAGGGCGCGCCCTCGCAACTTTGGGCGGCGCGCCTTATCTCGGTCAAACCGGGCGATACCAGAGGGACGGCATGGCTTTCGACTTTGATCTTTTCGTTATCGGCGGCGGCTCGGGCGGGGTGCGCGCGGCGCGGATCGCGGCGTCCGAAGGCGGCGCGCGGGTGGCGCTGGCCGAGGAAAGCCGCATGGGTGGCACCTGCGTCATCCGGGGTTGCGTGCCGAAAAAGCTGATGGTCTTCGCCAGCGGCGTTCCGCAGCAGATCGCCGATGCCGGGGCCTATGGCTGGGATGTCGCGCCGGGCACATTCGACTGGCCGCGCTTTCGCGGGGCGCTGGCTAAAGAGCTTGACCGGCTGGAGGCGGCTTACCGCTCGGGCCTCGTGAATGCGGGCGTCACGATCTATGATCAGCGCGCCACGATCGAGGATCCGCATACGCTGCGCCTGGCCGACGGCCATAGGGTCACGGCCAAACACATCCTGATCGCAACGGGCGGCTGGCCTTTCGTGCCCGACATTCCGGGCCGCGACCTTGCCGTCACCTCGAACGAGATGTTCGGGCTCGACGCTTTGCCCGCCCGCGCGGTGGTCGTGGGCGGCGGGTTCATCGCCAGCGAATTCGCCTGCATCCTCAATGGCCTGGGCGTCTCTGTGACCCAGCTTTATCGCGGCGGGCAGATTCTGCGCGGCTTCGACAACGAGGCGCGGGACCTGGTTGCCGACAGCATGGCGGCGCATGGGGTGAACATCCTGCTGAACGCCGATGTCGCGCGGCTCGACCGGATCGCGGGCGGCATCAAGGTCACGCTGACCGACGATACCGCGATGGAAACCGACCTTGTGCTCTACGCCACGGGGCGGGTGCCGAATACCTCCGGCCTTGGCCTCGACCGGATCGGGCTTGAGACCGGCAAGGCGGGCGAGATCCCGGTCGACGGGTTCAGCCAGACCGCCGTGCCCTCGGTCTACGCGGTGGGCGATGTGACCAACCGCATCAACCTGACCCCGGTCGCGATCCGCGAGGGCCATGCCTTCGCCGATACCGTCTTCCGGGGCGTGCCGACCATGGCGGACCACGACCTGGTGCCGATGGCGGTCTTCACCCAACCCGAACTGGGTGCGGTCGGTCTGACCGAGGAAGAGGCCGTCGCCCGGGGTGAGCCGTTCGAGGTCTATGCCGCGCGCTTCCGCCCGATGCGCAGCCTGTTTGCCGGCCGAGACGACCGCACACTGATGAAGCTGATCGTCGACGATGCCACCCGGGTCGTTCTTGGCTGCCATATCGTCGGACCCGAGGCGGGCGAGATGATCCAGCTTGCCGCCGTCGCGATCCGCATGGGCGCCACGAAAGAGGATTTCGACCGCACCGTCGCCGTCCATCCCACGGCGGCCGAAGAACTGGTGACGATGCGCAAACCCGCCCGCCGCGGCCCGATCGGCTGATCGCCGGGCGGCAGGGACGATACGACAGGGATGGCAGGGCCATCCGCCGCAGGGGGAACCGGTTGATTTTCGGGCCGGTTACCACCAGTTATGAACGCGAGTGAAGGAAAGCAGGGAACAGGATATGGCAGGAAGCGGTGGCCCCTGGGGCGGTGGTCCGGGCAATGACGACCGGGACCGGAACGGCGGACGGGGCGAGGACCGGCGCGGTCCGGCCAAACGCCCCGGCGAGCAGGGCGGCATTCCCGAGATCGACCAGATCGTCCGCAAAGGGCAGGAGCAGTTGCGCGTCCTTATGGGCGGGCGCGGCGGCCAGGGTCGTGGCACGGGTTCGGGTGGCGGTGCCCCCGGCGGCCCGCGCGTGACGAAACAGGGCATCCTGCTCGGCGGTCTGGTGGCCGTGGGTCTCTGGGCCTTCATGTCGTTCTACACGGTCCAGCAGGACGAACGCTCGGTCGAGCTGTTCCTCGGTAAATTCTCCTCGGTGGGGCAGCCGGGTCTGAACTTCGCGCCCTGGCCGCTGGTCACGGCGGAAATCGTGGCGACCACGGCGCAGCGGACCACCGACATCGGCAACGGTGCGGCGGGCAGTTCGGACAGCGGGCTGATGCTGACGCGCGACCAGAACATCGTGGATATCGAGTTCCAGGTGGTCTGGAACGTCTCGGACCCGACGCTCTATCTGTTCAACCTGGCCGATCCGGCGGACACGATCCGCGCGGTTTCGGAAAGTGCGATGCGCGACATCATCGCGCGCTCGGAACTGTCGCCCATCCTCAACCGTGACCGGGGCGCCATCGCCCAGGATCTTGAGCTTGCGGTGCAGAGCACGCTCGACAGCTACAACGCCGGCATCCAGGTGATCCGCGTCAACTTCAACCGCGCGGACCCGCCGCGCGAGGTTATCGACAGCTTCCGCGAGGTTCAGGCCGCGCAGCAGCAACGCGACCGGCTGGAGAAACAGGCCGACGCCTATGCCAACCAGGTCACCGCCGGCGCCCGGGGCGAGGCCGCGCGCCTGGTCGAGGATGCCGAGGG
>JAATGA010000079.1 GCA_015654855.1 Rhodobacterales bacterium | reverse complement strand
GTCTTGGCCGCCGAGTTGATGATCTGGTCGATCGCCTGCATGGCGAAGTTGAAGGTCATGAACTCGACAACCGGCTTCAGTCCGCCCCAGGAGGAACCGACGGCGATGCCGGCGAAGCCCATCTCGGTGATCGGCGTGTCGACCACGCGCTTGGGGCCGAATTCATCCAGCAGGCCCTGGCTGATCTTGTAGGCGCCCTGGTATTCGCCGACCTCTTCGCCGATCAGATAGACGGTCGGATCGGCGCGCATTTCCTCGGCGATGGCCTCGCGCAAAGCCTCGCGCACGGTGATCGTGCGCATCGGCGTGCCCTCGGGCCAGTCGGGCGAGGCTTTCGAGACGACCTCGACCGGGGTTTTCGGCGCGGCGGCGACGGGCGCGGCCTCGGCCACCGGGGCTGCGGCGACAGTCGCCGGGGCAGGGGCGGCGGCGCCGCCTGCGCTTTCGCCCTCTTCCACCAGAACGGCGATGGGGGTGTTGACCTTCACGCCGGCGGTGCCTTCCGCGACCAGCAGCTTGCCGACGATCCCCTCGTCCACGGCCTCGAATTCCATCGTGGCCTTGTCGGTTTCGATCTCGGCCAGGATCTGGCCGGATTTGACGGTATCGCCTTCCTTCACCAGCCATTTGGCGAGGGTGCCTTCCTCCATCGTGGGCGAAAGCGCGGGCATAAGAACTTGCGTTGCCATGATGTCTTTCCCTTACGCCCAGATGTCCGTCCACAGCTCTTCGAGCGCGGGTTCGGGGCTTTCCTTCGCGAATTCGGCGGCTTCGTTGACGACGGCCTTGATCTCTTTGTCGATGGCCTTCAGTTCGTCTTCCGTGGTCTGGCCGCCCTGCAACAGCAGGTCGCGCACATGCTCGATGGCATCGCGCTCGTTGCGCATCTTGTCGACCTCTTCGCGCGAGCGGTATTTCGCCGGGTCCGACATCGAATGGCCGCGATAGCGGTAGGTCATAACTTCCAGGATATAGGGTCCGTCGCCGGCGCGGCAGTGCGCGACCGCCTTTTCGCCCGCGGCCTTCACCGCCAGCACATCCATGCCGTCGACCTGCTCGCCCTCGATCCCATAAGCGGTGCCGCGCCCGAAAAGCGTGGTCGATTTGGTCGACCGCCGGACGCTCGTGCCCATGGCATACTGGTTGTTCTCGATGACGAAGACCACCGGCAGGTTCCAGAGTTCGGCCATGTTGTAGGTCTCGTAGACCTGACCCTGGTTCGCCGCGCCGTCGCCGAAATAGGCGAAGGTCACGTTGTCGTTGCCCAGATACTTGTCGGCAAAGGCCAGCCCCGCCCCCAGGGGCACCTGCGCGCCGACGATGCCGTGGCCGCCGTAGAAATGCTTCTCGCGGCTGAACATGTGCATCGAGCCGCCCTTGCCGCCGGAATATCCGCCGCTGCGCCCGGTCAGTTCCGCCATCACGCCTTTGGCATCCATGCCGCAGGCCAGCATATGCCCGTGATCGCGGTAGGAGGTGATGCGCTTGTCGCCCTCTTTCGAGGCGGCCTCCAGGCCCACGACCACCGCTTCCTGGCCGATATAGAGGTGGCAGAACCCGCCGATCAGGCCCATGCCGTAAAGCTGGCCCGCCTTTTCCTCGAATCGCCGGATCAGCAGCATCTCGCGGTAGTAGCCAAGCAGTTCGTCCTTGGAGACATTGGGTCTTTCGGCTGGTTTCCGTGCCACTGGCGCACCCTCCCGGCAGATCGTTGCGTTCGATAGTTCAGCGTTAAACTACCCGCAGTCATACGGTAAAATAAAGGCCGAAATTCATGCGCTTCGATGCCGCAGCGCAGCATGGGGGCCTTCCCCCTCATCCTGGCCGAAATATCCCCGGAGGTGAATGGCCCGGAACGGGCCAGCGGGGACGGCAGCCCCCTTCGCCGCCTCGGAATCGCGAAAACCGCCTCAGCGGATCACGATCTCGTCGGCGCGGACATAGCCCAGGACATTGCGCGCCTGCTGGTCCAGCAGGTCGATGTCGAGCCAGGTGTCCGACAGGCGCATCGTCAGATTCTCCATCGCCGCCAGATCGGTCGCGAGCCGGTCCCGCTCCGCCCGCAATTCGTCGGCCTCGGCATTGATCTGCACCCGGCGAAAGACGCCGAAATCGCCCTGCACGGCGGCAAAGACGAAATAGCAGCCAAGCCCGAGAGCCAGAACCAGATAAAGGATTCCGCCGAAGGCGGGGCGCGATTGGGTATTGGTCATGCGTGCCTCTGCCGCCCCTCTGCGAGGGCTTCGTCGCGAATCATGTCATGAAAGACGGCGGATGTGAATCCGCTATTTCGTTCGGATCCCGCTGAAAACGGCGAGAAATCGCCTGGTTGCGCCGCGAGGCGTCCGACCGGCATCGCCGGGTTGTTCCGGGACGAGATGCGACTTTGCCTTACGCCATCGGAGTCATGCGCCGCGTTCGATCCCGGCGGTGCCGGGAGCATCGAAGCGATTCACGACCGGGCACGCGAATGCCACCGGTTCGAGAGAGTCTGCGAAGGGTGCGGATGTGGATTCCGGCGGTCCGGCGGCCGGAGTCTCCTGATGCGATGCGTTCAGCGAAGGATTTGAGGCCGCGCGTCTCGGTGCGGGCTGCTCTCCTGCCGCAGTTCTGTGTCGGCACGCCTCTGCGCGACAGTCGGGACGGAAAGGCTGAACGACAACATCCGCGATGCGGCGAACGAATTCGCCGACCGCCGGCTGCAACTGCGCGCCGACCGGACTCCGCGCGAGAGCGCCAGGCTTTCGACCGTGCTTTATGCTGTAGGGGCCGCCGCGATTTCCGTAGCGCCGAAATCTATCTCCGGGACGACGCCGCTGATATGGTGACGGCCGATGAATTCGTCGCCAGCGGGCAAAAGCAGAGGCATCACGGGTTGCGGAGCGAGTTGACCTTCGACCATGCGATCGCGGGGCGCGACAGCACCACGGCGCCGGGCTTCGACGTGAACCGGGCGGTGGATGAGACCACGAATGCCTGCGGCCAGATGGACCGGGCCGCCGATCCGGGGGACATGCCGCTGATGGGCTATACGTCCGCCATGGCGGATTTCAAACGCGCCAC
This sequence comes from Rhodobacterales bacterium, assembly GCA_015654855.1. Taxonomy (GTDB): domain Bacteria; phylum Pseudomonadota; class Alphaproteobacteria; order Rhodobacterales; family Rhodobacteraceae; genus JAATGA01. The sequence continues at coordinate 4,452 of JAATGA010000079.1, read as the reverse complement.
CGCGTGCCGGATCGGCACAGGCATCGGGCAGAGCCTGCCGGACAGCCGCGCCGAATGCTTGCCGGCAGCCTTCGGCATCGTGAAGTGCAACGTGCCGGCGGGGCATCCGGGCGTGCAGTTCGTGGGCGAGTCTTGTCGCGGCTATGCCAGCGCGGAAAAACGCGAGTCTTTCGGGCTTGTGAATGTAGGGACGGACTGGTCGCTGAACGACGGTTCGATCCTGTCGATGCGGGTGGCGAACCTGTTCGACAAGACCCGTGCGGTCTGTTTGCGCGACAATGGATACGGCGGCGCCCGGGCCATCCCTGGCGAGCCGCGCCGGTTCGAACTGCAACTTGCCTCGGAGGCCTGAGATGGCGGCCGATCCGATGCAAAGCGAAACCCTGCTCCGGGCGATGTTCGGCGCAGAAGGACATATGTGGAGCGTCGGCACGCCGGGCGCCTTCATGGCGGTCGAGGCGACCGGCAGCCCGCAGGAAACGCCAGGTGGGCTGGTGTTGGCGGGCGGGGGATGCCGCGCCCGGTTGCGCCCCCGTCTGGCCCCGGGCGCGCGGCTGCTGGCCTTCGAGACGCTGAGCAGCGACCCGCGCGGCTGGAACCACGGCATCGCACTGTGCGTGCCGGAGGTTGCGGTCGCGCCTTCCGCCCGCATTGTGACCCGGGGCATCGACACCGACCCGCTCGACCCCGCCGAGGCCGGGCGTCCGGTGCTGGACTCCGGCCTCGGCCAGGGGCCGGTGCGGGCGCTGTTCCGGCCCGACACCGATGCGGGTTTCGCCGTCGAGGGGCTGGGCTGGGACGAGGCGTCGGCGATCGTCGGCTCTTTGCCGGGAAACTGGATCGTCGACACGCCTGTGCTGCGGGCAGAGCGCATGGGCGGGCAGGGCGTCGCCCTCCATTCCGTCGCACAGGCGTTTGAAACCAGGCGCACCCATGCCGGGACCACGCCGGTGCCGCCCGGCCTGATCCCGGTGGCGCATGTCTTTCCGCCGCATCCGGCGCGCCACCGCCCCGGCGCGCCGACGGAGTTCGACCCGGCCCGCCACGCGCGGTTTCAGGCGATCCTCGCCCGCCATGGCCGTTCCGATCTCTGGCTGCTGAAGCAGGCGGTCAGGGCGCAACTGGCCGCGGGTCGGTTCGATCCGCCCGCGACCGACCGGCACGGCGCTGCGGTGGTGCGGGTGGCGTTGCGCCAGCATGTCCATCTTGCCGGCCCGCCGCCGCGTGTCTGGCTGGAACGGTTCGACCGCCCCCTGATGCGCGCGCTGGAGGGGAGCGAATGAAGCCCTTCCGCCGCTGACCGGCGCTCTCGCCGTCCCTGTCCGGGCGGTGCCCCTGCGCCATGCCGCCACCGGATCGGGGCTGACAAGGCTTACCGGCGACAGGCCCGGCGCGATGCGGCAAGCGGGCGAGGCGGCGCTTTGGCTGGCGTTCGTGCGCCGATCCTGATCGGGGTATCGGCAACAGGATATCGAACCGGCGGACCGGCCGTTCGCTGGCGGATCGGGCCGGGTAAGGGCTGGCCAGGGTCAGCGGGCGGTGGCCAGCAAGCCGTCCACGTCCAGATGCGTCTCCAGATGCGCGGCGAGCCGGTCCAGCACCGCCTCCACCGCCGCGCCATAGGCCACGCCGCCCGAAGCTGCGCCGAGCCCGGCAAGCCATGCGGCGCGGAAGGCATCCCCGGCGAAGAGCCCGTGCAGATAGCTGCCTTCCACCCGCCCGTCGGCGGATCGCGCGCCTTCCGGCCGGCCCGCGACATGGGCGAAGGGGCGGGCGCAATCGGGGCCGTCCGTTACCCCGATATGGATCTCGTAGCCCGAGACCGGACGGCCGGTCGCGGCATGGACGGCCGAGACCCGCGCCAGCCGCTTGTCCGTCGTCATCACCGTGTCCACGTCGAGAAGGCCGAGGCCCGGGGTTTCGCCCGGCTCGCCCTCGATCCCCTCGGGATCGGCGACGGAGCGGCCCAGCATCTGGTAGCCTCCGCAAATGCCCAGCACCCGCCCGCCGCGGCGCCGGTGCGCCATAAGGTCGATGTCCCAGCCCTGCGCGCGCAGGAAGGCCAGATCGCCCCGGGTGGACTTGGTGCCCGGCAGGATCACCAGCGCGGCGTCGCCGGGGATCGGCTGGCCGGGCAGGATCATCTGCACCGTCAGGCCCGGCTCCATCTTCAGCGGGTCGAGGTCGTCGAAATTGGCGATCCGCGACAGGGCGAGACAGGCGACCTTCACCGCGCCGCCACCGGCCGGGGCGATGTCCAGCGCATCCTCGGCCGGCAGCATCCGGGCTTCGGGAAACCATGGCACCACACCGTAACCGCGCCAGCCGGTGCGCGCCCCGATCAGGCGGTATCCGTCATCGAACAGATCAGGATCGCCACGAAACCTGTTGATGATAAATCCTTTTATCAGATCGGAATCCGCGGGATCCAACACCGCTTGCGTGCCCACGATCTGTGCGATCACGCCTCCACGGTCGATGTCGCCGACCAGAACCACCGGCACGCCCGCCGCCCGGGCAAAGCCCATGTTGGCGATGTCACCCTTGCGCAGATTGACCTCGGCCGGACTGCCCGCACCCTCCACGATCACAAGGTCGGCCTGTGTCTTCAGCCGGTCGAAGCTTTGCAGCACCGCCGCCGCGAGTTGCGGCTTCAGGCCGCCATAGGCGCGCGCCTTGCAGGTCCCGATCCGCCGGCCCTGGACGATCACCTGAGCGCCGATGTCGGTCTCGGGTTTCAGCAACACCGGGTTCATGTCGGTCAGCGGCTCGACCCCGCAGGCCAGCGCCTGCAACGCCTGCGCGCGCCCGATCTCGCCCCCGTCCGCCGTCACCGCCGCATTGTTCGACATGTTCTGCGGCTTGAACGGCAACACCCGAAGGCCCCGCTTCACCGCCGCCCGGCACAGGCCCGCGACCAGAAGCGACTTGCCGACGTTCGAGCCCGTGCCCTGGATCATCAGCGCCTTCATGGGATCAGAACTCCACCCCGGGCTGCGCCTTGATGCCCGCGCGGAAGGGGTGTTTCACCACCTGCATCTCGGTCACCAGGTCGGCCAGTTCGATCAGCTCCGCCCTGGCGTTGCGGCCGGTCAGCACGACATGGGTCATCGGCGGCTTTTCGTCGCGCAGGAACGCCACGACCTCGGCCACGTCGAGATAGTCGTAGCGCAGGGCGATGTTGATCTCGTCCAGCAGCACCATGCGGTTGCGGGGATCGCGGATCATCTCCATGGCCTTCTCCCATCCGGCGCGGGCGGCGGCCTTGTCACGTGCGAGGTCCTGCGTCTCCCAGGTGAAGCCCTCGCCCATGGTGTGAAACCGGCAGAGGTCGCCGAAGTAGCGCACGAGCAACTCGCGCTCGCCCGTGGCCATGGCGCCCTTGATGAACTGCACCACCGCGCAGGGCATACCGTGGGCGATGCAGCGCAGGATCATGCCGAAGGCCGACGAGGATTTGCCCTTGCCCGGCCCGGTATGGACGATGATCAGCCCCTTCTCGGCGGTCTTTTCCGCCATCATCCGGTCGCGCGCGGCCTTGATCCTCGCCTTCTTTTCGGCGTGGCGGGCGGCATCGTCGGGGGGCACGCGGTTGTCGGTCATCGGTCCTGTGCTTGACTTCGGTGGCGGGACGTGGCTTGGCTCATGCCATCGCTGGTTCCTGTCTTATGACAGGCGAAGAGGGAATGCGACAGCCTGTCCAGGGCCTTGCGCAGCCGCCCCCGCGACCGTGACCGGAAAGGTCGCCCGACCGCCACTGGGGCAATGCCCCGGGAAGGCAGGGCGCCCGCCGGGGGACCGCTTCCGAAGCGCCCCCCGATATCCGCAAGCCGGGAGACCTGCCAGCATCGGCCCCGGGAAAAGGGGCTGTCCGAAGCCGCGGCCGGGGTGAGCCGCAGACCGGATGTGCCTTGGCGCATGGCCCCGGCATTCCCGTCTGTTCCCCTGCCGCCCCGATGCGATCTGGCCGGAGGGGCCGATGGGCGATGCGATGAAAGACGGCGCGGAACTGGTGGTCTGCACCACCTGCCGGCTGCCCGGGTTCGACCCGGTGCGCGATGCCGGCCGGCCGCGTGACGGCGCGCGCCTGTCGGACGCGCTGACGGCGGCGGGTGTTGCGCACCGGCGGCAGGAATGCCTGTCCGCCTGCGCCCGCGGCTGTGCCGTGGTGTTTCGCGGCCCCGGCCGCTGGACCTATGTGCAGGGCGCGCTCGACCCGGACCGCGACCTGCCCGACCTTCTGGCGATGATCCGCGCCTATGCGCAGGCGCCCGATGGCGTGGTGCCCTGGCGACAGCGGCCTGAGGTCATCCGCAAGAACACCATCGTGCGCATTCCCCCATCGGAGCTTTGACATGTCCCTGGAAAAAACCCCCGTCACCATCATCACCGGCTTTCTCGGCGCGGGGAAAATCACGCTGATCCGCCATTTGTTGCAAAACCCCGGCGGGC
>JAATGA010000190.1 GCA_015654855.1 Rhodobacterales bacterium | reverse complement strand
GTCGTTTTCCCGGGTCGCATGTTTGCCGAACAGGTTCTTTTGCAGTGAGACGAAGAATCTGGGCGTGTTCGACCAGTAGTTGACCAGCTCCGCCTGCATCGAATTGGTCGTGGTTTCGTCCAGATAGTGCGCCAGCATCTACTGTCTGTCGGTCGACAGGTTCAGATAGCCCTAGATCCGGGTCGAAAGCAGACCGAGGTCAGTGTAGCCCTGAATGTTGGAATGGCCCCGCAGCGCATTCACGCCGCCGCCCGCCATGCCGATATTGCCGAGCAGCAACTGGATCATCGCCGAGCCGCGAATGATCTGCGCGCCGCCGGTGTGGTGGGTCCAGCCAAGCGCGTAAAGCCAGGTCAGCGTCCTGTCCTTTGCCGCGCAGGTGCCGATCACCTCGGCGATGCGCAGGAAATCGGCCTTCTTCACGCCGGTGATGTCCTCGACCACCTCGGGCGTGTAGCGGTCGACGTGCTTTTTCAGCAGTTGCAGAACGGAACGCGGATGGGTCATCGACGCATCGCGCAACGCGTTGCCCTCCGCGTCGCGCTCGTAGGTCCAGCTCGCCTTGTCGTAGCCGCCGGTCTTTTCATCGAAGCCCGAGAACAGGCCGTCGTCGAAGCTGTAATCCTCGCGCACGATCAGCGCGGCGTTGGTGTAGGCGCGGACGTAATCGTGCTGGATCTGATCGGTCGCCAGCAGATAACGCACGACCCCCATCAGAAAGGCCGTATCCGACCCCGCCCGAATCGGCGAGAAGATGTCGGCGACCGAGGCCGTGCGGTTGAAGCGCGGATCGACAACGATGACCTTGGCCTTGTTCTTCATCTTGGCCTCGATCACCCATTTGAAGCCGACGGGATGCGCCTCGGCCGGGTTGCCGCCCATGACCATGACGACATTGGCGTTCTTGATGTCGACCCAGTGGTTGGTCATGGCACCGCGCCCGAAGCTGGGGGCCAGCGCCGAAACCGTAGGCGCATGGCACAGCCGCGCCTGGCAGTCGATGCCCAGCATCCCCAACGAACGGGAGAATTTGAAGTCGAGCACGCCCGTCTCGTTCGAGGCGGCGGAGGAGGCCAGCATCCCCGAGGACAGCCAGCGGTTGACCGTCTGGCCCTTGTCGTTCCTGGCGATGAAATTCGCGTCGCGGTCGTCTTTCAGCAGGCGGGCGATGCGGGTCGTCGCCTCGTCCCAGCTGATCCTCACCCATTCCTTCGATCCCGGCGCGCGGTATTCGGGATGGGTCAGACGGTTGTGCGAATGGATCATATCCAGCAGGCCCGCGCCCTTGGGACACAGCGAGCCGCGGCTGACCGGATGGTCGGGGTCGCCCTCGATATGGAAGATGCGCGGTTTGGCGTTCTTGGCACCGTCGCCCAACGAATACATCAGGATGCCGCAGCCGACCGAACAATAGGTGCAGTTGTTCCGGGTCTCTTTCGCGCGGAGCAGTTTGTAGGGCCGCACCGCCGCCGCGACCTGGGCTTCTGCGGTCGAAAGCCCCATGGCCGTTGCCGAAAGAGCCGCCGCGCCCGCGCCGAGGATCTTCAGAAAACCGCGCCGCCCGATGTTGAGTTTGGTCCCGGTCATGGCACCGCACCTGCCTTGCTGAAGTGAATGTGTGCCATGGCACACCGAATTTCACCCTTCGGGTAGCGCCGTCGCGGGGCCGCAGACAAGCGGGAACCGCCACGCATTTTCGCCGCGCTGCGACAAGCGGCGTCGATCACGCGACAATCTTAATCTTATGATTTCAGTTGGTTTTTTCAAATCGCCGCCTGGCAACGATTTTATCGCGTGATATGCGATACATATTATGCAATATGCACAGCATATCATAAAGATGTGACAGGGGGCGGCGATCCGTCGCCTCGGCACCGGAAAGGCCGAAGCCATGCACCGATCTGGCCATCTGAAGCCGGCAACCGCCCGATTCGGTGCAGTTGCCTCGATATGTCCACCAATACATATCGAGGCATTCGCCACCTCTGTCCAGTCGAAATCCGTAAGGATCGCAGGGGAAACGCGCGGTTTCGGGCGGGAGTCCGGGCCATGCTGATCCGCCACCTCGAATTCTTCGTCACCCTGGCGGAGGAACGGCATTTCGGCCGCGCCGCCGATCTGTGCGGGGTCAGCCAGCCCGCCCTGTCGCTCGCCATCCGCAAGCTGGAAGAAGATCTGGGCGCCACGCTGATCCTGCGTGGCCAAAGGTTCATGGGCCTGACCGCCGAGGGCGAAAAGGTCCTGGACCAGGGTCGCCGGATCCTGTCGGACTATGGCAATCTGCGCGACGACCTGAACGGCCGGCGCAAGGGCGGGCTTACCGGCCGGCTGCGGCTTGGCGCGATCCCCTCGGCCATGCCGCTGGTCCCCGCGATCTCGGCCCGGTTCGAGGCGAAGAACCCGCTCGCCCGCATCGGCATCAGCACGCTGTCGGCCGAAGAGATTGCCGATGGGATCGGCAAGCTGGCGCTGGACGGCGGGCTGACATGGATCGACGGCAAGCGCCGCACCCCGCGCGGCGCGGCGCAAATCATCGAGATTCCGCTGCGCAAGGAACGCCGGCTCTTCGCCTGCCGCAAGGACCATCCCTTCGCGCCCCTGGTCTCTATCGCATGGCGCGACGCGATGACCCAGCCTTTGTGCCTGACCGAGGATGCGGCGGACGCGGATCTGTCGGCGGCGGTCACCTGCGCCTCGCTCGACGGGGTGCTGGCCCATCTGCGGGGCGGGCTGTGGTGCTCGGTCGTGCCGGAAGGGTTTCGCGGCCTTTTGGCCCGGGACGACGACATCGTGCTGTGCGGCCTGACCGGAGTCGAGCCGCCCCTCACCTTGGGCATCGTCTTGCCGAAACGCGATCCGCAATCGCCGATGGTGCGGGCCTTGCAGGATTGCGTCGCCGCGCTGGTGGCGGATGGCGGTCTTGCGGCGACCGG
>JAATGA010000215.1 GCA_015654855.1 Rhodobacterales bacterium | reverse complement strand
GGATGCGGCGGCGGCGCTGGCCGCCTGCGCGGCGAAGGTCGAGGGTGTGACTGACTGCGCCGTCGTGATCGAGGGCTGAAGGGCCGGGGAGGGGGGCGTCTGCCCCCCTCCTGGCCCGCGGCCAGTTCACCCCCGAGGATATTTTCGCCAGGATGATGGGGGCGGGCGTCGGCTCCGCGGGGCGCGGAAACCGCAGCCGCCGGGATAGCACCGACGGCCTGGCGCGGTCCGTTCTTTCCCGGGGCAGGAATCGGGATGGGCCCTGACGAAGATAGGGGGGTGACTAAATGACCTCTTTTCCTTTTCATGCCATTGATGCAGGTCAAGGCCTGCACCCTTGAATCGTTCCAAGGTTGCCGAGCGTAAGCGCCAGGAGACCCGAGCCATGGACTATGATGCCGCCCTTGATGTTGCCCTGAACCGGCTGCACGACGAAGGACGTTACCGCACCTTCATCGACATCGAACGTCGGCGCGGCAAATTTCCCCATGCGACCTGGGTGCGCCCGGACGGGACGGAACGCGACATCACCATCTGGTGCGGCAACGACTACCTCGGCATGGGCCAGCACCCCGAGGTTCTGGCCGCCATGCACGAGGCGCTGGACACCACCGGCGCCGGCTCGGGCGGGACGCGCAACATTTCCGGCACGACCGTCTGGCACAAACGGCTTGAGACCGAACTGGCCGACCTGCACCGGAAAGAGGCGGCGCTGGTCTTTTCCTCGGCCTATGTGGCGAATGACACCACGCTTTCGACGCTGCGGGTGATCTTTCCCGGGCTGATCATCTATTCCGACGAACTGAACCACAATTCGATGATCGAGGGGATCCGCCGGTTCCAGGGGCCGAAGCGCATCTTCCGCCACAGCGACCTCGCGCATCTGCGCGAATTGCTCGCGGCCGACGATCCCGCTGTGCCGAAGCTGATCGCCTTTGAATCGATCTATTCGATGGACGGCGACATCGGTCCGATCAAAGAGATCTGCGATCTGGCCGAGGAATTCGGCGCCATGACCTACCTCGACGAGGTTCATGCCGTCGGCATGTATGGCCCGCGCGGGGCGGGTGTGGCCGAACGCGACGGCCAGATGCACCGCATCGACATGATCAACGCGACTTTAGGGAAGGCTTTCGGGGTTTTCGGCGGCTATATCGCGGCCTCGGCGAAGATGGTGGATGCGCTGCGCAGCTATGCGCCCGGCTTCATCTTCACCACCTCGCTGCCGCCTGCCGTCGCGGCGGGGGCCGCGACCTCGGTGCGCATCCTGAAGACCGCGCAGCACCTGCGCGACGCCCAGCAGATGAACGCCCGCATTCTGAAGGCGCGGCTGAAGGGGCTTGGCCTGCCGATCATCGACCACGGCACGCATATTGTGCCCGTCCATGTCGGCAACCCCGTCCACTGCAAGATGTTGTCCGACATGCTGCTGGAGCAATACGGGATTTACGTGCAGCCGATCAACTTTCCCACCGTGCCGCGCGGCACGGAGCGGCTGCGCTTCACCCCTTCGCCGGTGCACGACGCACGCCAAATTGATTCGCTTGTGAAAGCCATGGATGCTTTGTGGAGGCAATGTGCGCTGAATCGCGCCGAAGCCAGCGCCTGAGTTCGTTTCGCGGGTGCAAAGGCTCTTGCCCTGACGTAGCTTATCCTGAATACGAAAGATATGAGTCGAGGTCGGAAAACGACTCGACTTGCAGGCGGGGCAGATAATGGGGCAGGGCGTATGATCGGGCGAAGGGCAAAACCTTCCGTGCCTGAGGCCGAGAAACCCAAGGGTTTCGACGACTACGATCTGCGTCTGGGAGACCTGATGCGGGGCGAGCGCGCCACGCTTGGCAAGTCGCTTCTGGATGTCCAGCGAGAGCTGAAGATCAAGGCCACCTATATCGCCGCGATCGAGAATGCAGATGTCTCGGCATTCGAATCGCAGGGCTTCGTCGCGGGCTATGTGCGATCCTATGCGCGCTATCTGGCGATGGACCCGGATCTGGCCTTCGCGCGGTTCTGCCGCGAGGCAGGCTTCACCCCTGCGCATGGCATGTCGCAGGCGGCCTCGACCGCCACGATCTCGGCCGCGCGCAGCCGCAAGGCCGAGGCGTCGTCGGCCGCGCCGCGCGATCCGCTGGCCGATCCGAATGCGCTGTTCGTCCCGCGCGGGCAAAGCTGGCTGTCGCGGGTCGAGCCCGGCGCGGTGGGTTCGGTCGCGGTGCTGCTGGCGCTGATCGGCGCGCTCGGCTACGGCGGCTGGTCCGTCCTGCAAGAGGTGCAGCGCGTCCAGCTGGCCCCGGTCGATCAGGCGCCCGTCGTGGTGGCCGAGATCGACCCCCTCGCCAATGTCCGGGGCGGGGCGCAGATCGTGGGCGGAAATGCCGCCGCGATGGCGGAGGCGGAAAGTTCGGCCCAGCCCGACCGTGCCGACCGGCTCTATCGGCCCCAGGCGCTGGATGTTCCGGTGCTGACCTCGCGCGATGGCCCCATCGCCGCGATCAACCCGCGCGCCGGCCAGGCGCCCGCCGATGGCGCGATGGCCTCGGCCATCGACAGCGCGGTGGCGGAGGCAGCCGGTGTGGCCGGCGGCGATGTCCAGGTCGTGGCCGCGAACAGCCCGGCGGTGGAATTGCTGGCCGTGCGTCCGTCCTGGGTGCGCGTGTCCTCGGCCGATGGCACAGTGCTTTTTGAAAAGGTGCTGGACGCCGGCGAACGCTACACCGTTCCGCAACTGGAAGAGCCGGCGCAACTGCGCGCGGGCAATTCCGGGTCGGTCTATTTCGCGGTCAACGGCAAGGCTTACGGCCCGGCCGCCCCCGGCGCGCAGGTCGTCAAGGGCGTGCAGCTTTCGCCCGAGGCGCTGACCGGCAAATTTGCCGCCGCCGATTGCACCCAGGACCCTGACCTTGGCCGCATGGCTTCGGCCACTGCGGATACCGCTTCGGTTCCGCTGTGCCCGGCGCCCTGAGACCGGCGGTCAGGCCTTCGTAACGTCGCGCTGACATATATTGTTCACGCCGAGGTGCCTTGCGATCATGGCGGCGTCGGACTAGCTAGGGGCTCTGAGCTTCCTCGGCCAATCCAAGGCATGGTGCGATGACCCACAATCCCGTTCGCCCCTGGCGCAACATCGACCGCCGCAAATCGCGGCAGATCCGGGTGGGCAAGGTGCTGGTCGGCGGCGATGCGCCGATCTCGGTCCAGACCATGACCAACACGCTGACGACCGATGTCGCGGCTACCCTGGACCAGATCCAGCGCGCCGCCATCGCCGGGGCCGACATCGTGCGGGTTTCGACCCCGGACGAGGCCTCGACGCGGGCCTTGCGCGAGATCGTGGCGGAAAGCCCGGTGCCGATCGTCGCGGACATCCATTTCCACTACAAGCGCGCCATCGAGGCGGCCGAGGCGGGCGCGGCCTGTCTGCGGATCAATCCCGGCAACATCGGCGATGCGAAGCGCGTGGCCGAGGTGGTGCGTGCGGCGAAGGACCATGGCTGTTCGATCCGTATCGGGGTGAACGCAGGGTCGCTGGAACGGCATCTGCTGGAGAAATACG
>JAATGA010000250.1 GCA_015654855.1 Rhodobacterales bacterium | reverse complement strand
GCCGAGGCGGTCGCCGACCGCACCCTTGTCTGGAACGATCCCAGCCTCGAAGGCCTGCGCCATCCGTTCGGCGCGACGCTTGAGGTGACGGCGCGGGGGGAAACCCACAGCCGCCGCATTCCCGACCCCTCTGGCGAGCCGGATACCTTTCCCGATACCGCCGCCATCGCCGCCAAGTTCCGCACGCTTGCGGGACCGGTCCTGAACGCCGGGACCGACCTCTGGCTGAACCGGCTGTCCGCCCTGCCCGCCGCACCCTCGGTGCGCGCGCATTTTTCCTGAAGGAGTCCGCCCCGTGTCCGAACCGATGGACCCGAAAGAGGCCTTTCCCGACATTCGCGACGGGATCCGCGCGCTTTGCGCCAGCTTTCCCGCCGAATACCACCGCAAGGTGGACGAGGCGCGCGGCTATCCGGCCGATTTCGTCGAGGCGCTGACCAGGGCCGGCTGGATGGCCGCCCTGATCCCCGAGGAATACGGCGGTGCAGGTCTCGGCCTGGCCGAAGCCTCGGTCATCATGGAGGAGATCAACCGCGCGGGCGGCAATTCCGGCGCCTGCCACGGGCAGATGTACAACATGAACACCCTGATCCGCCACGGCTCGATCGAGCAGCGCCGAACCTACCTGCCCCGGATCGCCAGCGGCGAATTGCGCTTGCAAAGCATGGGTGTGACCGAACCCACCACCGGCACCGACACCACCAATCTGAAAACCACCGCCGTTCGCAGGGGCGACCGCTGGGTCATCAACGGGCAGAAGGTCTGGATCAGCCGCGTCCGGCATTCGGACCTGATGATCCTGCTGGCCCGCACCACACCCGTCGACCAGGTGGCGAAACGTTCCGAAGGGCTGTCGATCTTCCTTGTCGATCTGCGCGAGGCGGCGGGCAAGGGTCTGGAGGTGCGGCCCATCCTGAACATGGTCAACCACGAGACGAGCGAGCTGTTCTTCGACAACCTCGAAATCCCGGTCGAAAACCTGATCGGCGAGGAAGGACAGGGGTTCAGATACATCCTCACCGGGCTGAACGCCGAACGCACCCTGATCGCCGCGGAATGCATCGGTGACGGCTACTGGTTCACCGACAAGGTGGTGGAGTACACCAAGAACCGCGTGGTCTTCGGCCGCCCCATCGGCCAGAACCAAGGCGTCCAGTTCCCCATTGCCGAGGCGTATATCGAGGTCGAGGCGGCAAACCTGATGCGCTGGCAGGCTTGCCGCAAGTTCGACGCGGGGCTCGCCTGCGGACCCGAGGCGAATATGGCCAAATACCTCGCCGCCAAGGCGAGCTGGGCTGCGGCGAATGCCTGCATCCAGTTCCATGGCGGCTTCGGTTTCGCCTGCGAATACGATGTCGAGCGAAAATTCCGCGAGACGCGCCTGTATCAGGTTGCGCCGATCTCGACCAACCTGATCCTGTCCTATGTGGCCGAGCATATCCTCGGTCTGCCTCGTTCTTATTGAGAGGGCGCGATGGCCGAAATCGACATCGACACCCTGCGCCAATGGATCGGCGCCGCGCGCGAGACGCGCGATACGATCAGCCCGCGCCTCGCCCACAGCCTTGCGGCGGTTCTGGACGACCCGGCCGAACCCGGGGAGGGCGCGGCGGCCCCGCCCGGCATCCACTGGTGTCTGTCGCCCGACATCGTGCCGATGTCCGGGCTTGGACCCGACGGCCACCCGGCGCGGGGCGGGTTCCTGCCGCCGGTGCCCCTGCCCCGGCGGATGTGGGCGGGCGGAAGGCTGCGCTTTCACGACACCTTCCGCGTGGGCGACGAAATCCGCCGCCGGTCCCGCGTCGATTCGGTCGAGGTCAAGCATGGCCGAACCGGCGCACTTTGCTTCGTCGCGGTGGATCACGAATATTACGGCCCGTCCGGGTTGGTGCTGACCGAACGGCACGACATCGTCTATCGTGAGATCACGCCAGGCGAGGCCGCCCCCGCTCCCGACGCCATCGCCCCCGCCGAGGTGCGGGAGGAGGTCGCCGCCAGCCCTGTCCTTCTGGCGCGCTATTCGGCGGCAACCTTTAACGGGCACCGCATCCACTATGATCGGGATTATTGTCGCGAAGAGGAGCTTTACCCCGGCCTCATCGTGCACGGCCCGCTTCAGGCCACATTCCTGCTGCGCCTTGCCGCGAAGGTTCTGGGGCGGATGCCGCTGACCTTCACCTTTCGCGGCACAGCGCCGCTGTTCGACGGTCAACGGATGAGCGTGAACGCCAACCGGGCGCCCGTGGGCCTGACGCTCTGGACCGCCGGTGAGAACGGCGCTGTCACCATGCAGGCCACCGCCAACTGACGGTCCTATGGCGCGAACAGGCTGGTCCGGGATTTCCCGGGCATGAGTCGCCCGCGCGCAATGCCGGATCAGCAGTTCGCAGATACGAAAAACATTCAGTCCCCTGGATCTCTTCGCTCTGCACGCGTCGCCGCCCGAGCAGCAGAGGGCCCCTCCTGCGCTTGCGGTTCGGCATGAGGCATATCTCGTGCCACAGCAAATGCAGGTTCGGCATCAAGCCGGGAGCTTCCCCTGCGCATTCCCCGTTGCCCTCAGGATCCGCGACAAAGCTCCGGCAAGCCGGTCGACCTCTGGTTTCGTGGTCGAATGCGACATCACCAGCCTGGCGGCAAGTTCGCCACCGGGCTGCACGATCGGGTAATGGCGGAAACCTTCACGCGACAACTCTTCGCTTTGCGTGGCCGTCATGGGCAGAAACACCATGTTGCTCTCCACCGGATAGAGGGGCGCAATCCCGATATCATACAACTTTCTCTCCAGCCGCATCGCCATCGCGTTGCTGTGAGCAGCCGCCTTCAGCCAGAAGCCGTCCTCCAGCCAGGCGGAAATCTGCGCGGAAAGAAACCAGAGCCGGGAAGCGAGATGACCTGACCGCTTCATCAGCCGGGCGAAGCCCGCGGCTTCCGCCGGATTGAAGAACAGCACGGCCTCGGCGCCGATCGCGCCATTCTTCGTGGCCCCGAGACAAAGGACATCGACGCCCGCCCGCCAGGTCAGATCCGCCGGATGCACCCCGGTGAAGGCCAAAGCGTTGGCGAAGCGCGTGCCGTCCATATGCACCTTCAGACCGGCGGAGCGGGCCGGATCCGACAGGGCGCGGATCTCGGCCGCGCGATACGCCGCGCCGAATTCCGTGCATTGGCTGAGCGACAATACTCCCGGTCTGGTCCGGTGCACATCGCCATTGTCGACAAGCGGCGGAAGCCGGTCGGGGTCAATCTTGCCGTTCGGACCCTCTGCCGGCAGCAGACGGTTCTGCGACTGATGCTCGACCGCGCCACATTCATCGAGAAAGATATGCGAACCGCGGTGGCAGATCACCTCGCCGAAACGCTGCGATATCTGCGTGATGGCGAGGGCGTTGGCGGCCGTGCCTGTGAAAAGTGGAAAAAAGACCAGATCGTGATCGAAGATTTCGCAGAATTTCTGCTGAACCGCCCGGGTGATCTCGTCCTCGGCATAGGGCGAGCAGCCCTCTCGCAGCAAAGGCATCACCGCCGACAGCACCTCGGCAGACGGGGGGCAGGTATTGTCGGAACGAAAGTCGGTCATGCCATCGCCCCGATGCGGCGCAGAATATCGTCGCGCGCGATCTCGCCGAGCAACTGGAACAGGCAGTCCCCGGGCTGGCAGCGTCCCATGGAGCGCATGACGGCAACGATGCCGGACCCGGAAAAATACAGCGTCACCGGTGGCTCGTCGGGATATTCAGGCCGATGCAGATATCCGGCAAGCTGCCCGGTTCGCACCTCGTCGCCAAGATCGGCGGCCGGTTCGAAGACCCCTTCGCGAGGCGCGTAAGTGAAATGCGCCTGTTCGTTGAAAACGAAGCGCGTGGGGATCTGCGCCTTCCACGCGTCCGTCATCGGCAGGATGCCGAGATGGTCCAGCAAGCGACAGACGCACCGCTCGGCCACATGCAGATCGGCGTGGCTCAGCGCGCCGCCGCCGCCGAACTCGCCGGACAGATGGACCACCCCCTTGCGCAGCGCCGCACGCCCGGCAACCGGCGCCGCCGGTATGCCGGCCTGAGCCCATGACAGCGGCGCATTCATCGCCTCCAGAGCGGCAAATGTCTTTTCCGCCCTGGCGCGATTCTCGCCCAGATCTGCGTAAGAGCAGGAAAGGTGCCGCAGAGAACTGCCTCCCGAATGCAGATCGAAAAAGACATCGCAATGCGGCAACAGCTCTTCCGCGATGAAGGCCGCGATCTGTCCGGTCGGGGTATCGGCGTAGTGGTCGCCGAAACTGCGATTGAGATTGCCGCCATCCAGCGGCGAGGTCCGCTGCCCCGCCATCACCGCCGGCAGATTGGCCGCCGGAAGCACGAGAATGCGTCCCTGAATGCGGGTGACATCCAGCGTGCGGATCAGCCTGGTCAACGCGAGTTGCCCCTCGTATTCATCGCCATGCGAGCCCGCCATCAACAGGATGGTCGGCCCCTGCCCGTTGGCGAAAACGGCGAACGGCAAGGCGATGGCGCCATATGCCGAACGGTGAACCGAATGCTCGACGCGAATACTCCCGATCTGCCGCCCGGGAGCGTTCAGATCAAGCTCGCTCCAGGCAGAGGCAAGTGACATGGCTTTCTCCGATCAGAAACCGGCGGCCGGATTTCCGGCCGCCCTTGAGATGCTCAGGCTTCCAGCCAGATACGCTCGATGATCCGGTCCCCGGACAGGTCCGAGACGTTGCTGGGATCGAACCCTTTGACCCGCACCGATTTCGCATCGAGGAAATCGGCAAAGACCGGGATGACGCTCGGCCCCTCGTTGTGCAAAATGCCCTGCATCTCGCCGTAGATCTCTTTGCGCTTGTCGAAGTCGAGCGTTCCCTTGCCTTCTGCCAGAAGCGCGTCGAACCGCACGTTCGACCAGTAGCTCTCGTTCCACGAAGAGCCGGTGCCATAGATCAGCGAGAAGGTCTGATCTATGGGACGGTTCAGCCAGCTCGATACCGCGAAGGGCTGCTTCATCCATGTATCGTTCCAGTAGCCATCCGCCGGACGACGGATCACATTGATCTTCAGCCCTGCCCCGGCCGCTTTCGCGGCATAGGCCATCGAGAGGTCAATCGCTTCGGGCAACGCGGCCTCAGAGGTGTAGAGGTCGATGTCGAAGCTGTCGAGCCCGACCTCTTTCAGGTGGAATTTCGCGCGTTCGGGATCGAACAGACGCTGCTCAAGTCCCGCGTTGTAGTAGGGATTGTCGGGCGAGATCGGATGATCGTTGCCCAAAGATCCGAACCCGCCCATGACGAGATCGAGCAGAGCCTGGCGATCGCAGCCATACATCAGCGCCTGACGGATATGGTTGTTGCTGGTCGGCTCGACATTGGCGGCGCAGATGAACGTCCAGTGAACCGCGCCGGGCGAGCGAACCAGCTCCAGTTTCGGATTGTCATGGATGAACGGCACGACCTTGCGGTCCACCTGATTGATCACATCCACCATACCGTTCTGCAAAGCGGCGACCCGCGCAGTACTGTCGTTGATCACGATGAGAACCACCTGATCGACATGCGCCCGATCACCTTTCCAGTAATTCGGGTTGCGGTTAAGCACAGCCCTGACGCCCGGATCGTAGCTGCCCAGAGTATAGCCGCCGGTGCCGGTCAGATTGGGCCAGTCGGTGAAACCGTCGGGCACGATCATCGCGTGATAATCGGCGAAAGTACGCATGAACTCGGCGTTGGCGCTGTCGAGCACCACCGTCACCTCACCCGGAGCCGTCGCCGAAATGTCGGTGATCGCGTTGAACAGGGATTTCGCGCCCGAGGTGGTATCCTCGCCGCGATGCAGGTTGATCGAATAGACCACATCCTGCGCATCGAGCGTCTTTCCGTTGTGGAAGGTGATGCCGTCACGGATCTTCAGCACCCATGTAACGGCATCCGCGCTGTCCCAACTGGCGGCGAGTTCCGGCGCCAGCGTGCCGTCGGGCAGGATTTCGACCAGTTGGTTGCAGATCGCAACACCGATCACCCGCTGAACCTGCTGAGTATACGCGCGCGGATCCAACGTATTATCCGTGCTGCCCCCCGCCATGCCGAGGTTGAAAACGCCCCCCTTTACCGGGGTTTGCGCCCGCGCGACCCCAAGCGGCAGCAGGATGCCGAGCGCAGATCCGGCGGCAAGGAAGCCGCGACGGCTTAGTCCGGAAATATGGTTATGGGTCATCCGGTTACTCCCTGTTTTTCACGTTTTTCAGTTGGTTTTGTTCCGCAGATCCCGCTCGTCATCGCGCAGGCTGCGGTCGGTGTGGGTCCGGGCTGCCCGGACAGCCTCTTCCGCATCGCCGGAGAGGATCGCTTCATAAATCGGCTGGTGCCATTCCAACAGGTTGATACGGCTCGGCCAGTTGTGTTCCGACCAGCGGTAAAGCCATTCGGTATGACCCGAGATCGTTTCGTACTGCCGTTGCAAAAGTCCGTTGCCGCAAAGCGCGACAATCCCGCCGTGAAAGCCCAGATCCGCTTCGACCCGCCGCTCTTGCGCGTCGGAGGATTCCGCCTCGATCAGCCGCAGGTACAGCACCTCGAGGCGCCGGCGCTTCTCCGCGTCCGCATCGAGAGCGAGCAAGCGCACCGACAATTCCTCAAGCGCGCCGCGCAGCTGATAATTCTCTCGCAGAACCTGCGCGCTGACCTCTTTGACCGCCCAGCCTGCATAGGGGCGCCGGATCAGAAGATTTTCCGTCTCAAGCGCCGCAAACGCGGCGCGCACGGTGCCGCGCGCCACCCCAAGCTCGTCCGAAATCTCCTGCTCCGTCAACCGGCGGCCCGGTTCGAGCCCCCCGTGCACGATCAGCCGCCTGAGATGAGAGGTGGCCCGATCCGTGAGACTGATTTTTTCAAAGTTCATCGGATTCCTCCTGAGTCGACATTTGGTTGATTGTTAACAATTGTCAATGAGGGAATCGGTTGTATTCTGCGGAGGGATGTCAGTGCGTTGTCGCAGAGTACTACGACGAGGCTTTCTATGGTCAGGACCCGCCGGCGACCACAAGGCGTGAAGCTAGTGATCTCCGAGCGCGCGAGGGCAACGGGGCGGCAGTTTCCAAAGTGCTCAGCGGCCAACTGGCAACGCTGCCGCGTCCGCTTCCGGCCCAATGATTCCCCTGAACGAACCGGCGGACACGACGCTCTAGTCCGGCCAACTCCTGTCGTAGGGCGGCCCGCGCCCAAAGCACCCGTTCCATAGCGGTATCAGGCATCGGATTTCCTGCTGTCGACGCACGGATGCGCTGTTCGAACCCGCCACGGGATATGGCGCCAACCTTGAATCCGAAGTTCCGCAACAGCCCGCGCAAGAACATTTCCAGGACGCTGAAGCCCTGCTGCACCGCCTTAACCGCGCCCTGAGCCGAACCATTCCCGCGGGTCGCGCCGGGATGGTCAGACTGTCGGCTCCGGCAATGGATCGACGGATCCGTTCGGCAATCGCTCACCCTCTGGCCGGAGCACCATTTGCCACAGTGCCGCCTCCATCACGGCAAGTCCGTTCTCGATATCTGCGGGCTTGGTGAATTCCGCCTCGTTGTGGCTCAGTCCGCCGACGCTCGGCACGAAGAACAGCGTACCGGGCATCCCCGATTGCACAGCGAGCGCGTCATGGCCGGTGATGGTTTCCATATCCAGGGTAGTCTTGCCGAGGGATTGCGCCGCCGCGCCAAGGACTTTCAATCCTGCTGCGTCAAGCCGGATGCGGGGGCGTACCTCCTCCGCCACCATTTCAAGGCCGATCTGCTGACGGGCGACCTCGGGCCGGATGGCGGCCAGAAACCGCTGGCCCATGTCGCGCACCGTCGCTTCGTCCCGATTGCGGATCTCGAACCAGACCGTAACGCGGGAGGCGACGACATTCGGCGAGTCCGGTTCCACCACGATCCGCGCGGCCGACCAGTGAAACAGCCTGTCGCGCGCCGCCTCGTCCATGACCTCGTGAAACCGGGTGATGGCGAATGCGGCGGCGCGCATCGCATCGCGGCGCTTGGGCATCGGGGTCGGGCCGGTATGCGACGGCTCGCCCAGAAAGGCGATGGTCAGCTTGGCCGTGCTCCAGGATTCATGCACCAGACCGATCTCGATCTCCTCGGCCTCCAGCCTGCCGCCCTGCTCGACATGGAGTTCAAGGTAGTGGACCGGACGCAGAGGCCAGTCTTCAGTCCCGCGGAACCCGATGCGGTCCAGCTCATCGGCCAGCTTTATACCGTTGCGGTCCTGCATCGCCAGCGCGCGATCAAGCGGCATCGTCCCGATGAAGACCGAACTTCCGGTCAGGCTCGGTTGATAACGCGCGCCCTCCTCATTGGTCCAGTTCACCACGGTCAGGTTATGCCTTGCGACAGCCCCCGACTGCTTCAGACGCTCGGCGACGGATTCGGCGGCAAGCAGGCTCGCGATGACGCCCAGCGCCCCGTCGAAGCGCCCGCCCGTCGGCTGGCTGTCCAGATGCGAACCCGTGAGGACAGCGGTATCGCTGCCCGGGGCCAGCCGGAAGGTGGCGAAGGTATTGCCGATCCGGTCGATGTGAATCTCCGCCCCGCGCGCCTGAGCCTCTGTGACGAACAGCTCGCGCACAACGCCATCCTCCGTGCTGCCGGTCAGCCGTCGCACACCACCGCCGGGCGTCGCCCCGATCATGGCAAAGCGGTCGATCATGTCATGTATCGTATGAGCCAATGTCCGGGTCCTTCCGCCTGCGCTCCGTTCTTCAGCAAACCATACTCTTTCGGTAACGCGGTCTCCCATCGGTCATCAGCCGGGCGGCAAGAAACTGTGGAGAGCCAGTCATGCAATAACCCGCCAGGGGCGGTGACAATGGCAGGACCCACATGCAACGATCCGGCATGAAGACAGGTAAGACGCCGCCCGGTTCCAGACTACGGCACATTGCGGGCCGCGAGGCGCGCGGCTCACAGGGAATAGCCATCGGGGCACCCACATGGATGACATGACACCGCGAGAAACCGCACGCGAGGCCTTGATCCGCACCATCCCCGGCTGGGCCGATCGCCCGCTGCTGGCAGAGCCGACATTCTCCGTCCTTGCCTCGCCCAGCTGGCGCGGGGTGGATGCACAATCGCTGGCCATGCGGGACGGGGAAACGGGGGCAGCGGTCTTCGTGAAGGAACTCTATCCCGACACCGCCTTCTACATTGACCCCAACGCAGCCTTCGATGCGGCACGCAAGGCCGGCGATGCGGGGATTGGACCAAAGGTTCTGGCGGCCGATCCGTCGGCGGGCATCCTGATCACGGAATACCTCGGGGTGGACTGGCGCGTCGCGGGGTTGGAGCGCGCAACCGATCCGGCCTTCATGGAGCGTTTGCTGGCGCAGCGCAGCGCCTTCGCGAGCGTTGCCCCCCTGCTGCGCGACACCGATGCTCTGGCCGAGGTGCAAAGCCTGCATACCGCGGTCCGCGAAAGCGACGCGCCGGTGCCCCCGGACATGGGCTGGGCGGTCGATCTGCTGATGCTCTGCGAGGCGCCGATGCGCGAGGTCGCCGGCCCTCGTCTTCCGATCCACGGCGACGGCAACCTCTCGAATGTGCTGGTGAACGCGGAGGGGGACATCAGGCTGGTGGATTTCGACCGCGCCGGAAACGGCGATATGCTGGAGGATCTGGGCAGCGTTATGGTCGAGGCTTTCGAATATGACGCAATTGCCCGTGCCGCCTTCGCCCGCCACGCTCCGGCGCTTGGCATCGACGGTGAGGCCGCTTTCAACCGCGCCCGGATCTACGGCATTGCCGATGACCTCAGATGGGCGCTGATCGCGATGCAGATGGCGCATCTGTCGCCACGGCGCGGCGAACACGAGTTCTATAAATTCGGCATCTGGCGCTTCCTGCGCGCGCGCATCGCGCTGCGTGATCCGCGCTTCGGCGAGAGTCTGCGGAGGTTGTCATGATCATCAGGCGCGCCCTGGGAGAGGGCCAGACGCAATATGAACGCGATGCCGAGGCGGCGATCCGTCTGGTGCCGCAATGGGTCGGGCGCGACATCAGCTATCGCATGATGGTGGGCGGGCTGAACAACCGAAACTGGCGGGTCGAGATTTACAGCGACCCGCGCGCCTATTTCCTGAAGGTTCCCGGCGAAGGCACCGAGGCCTTCATTGATCGCGCCGCCTCGCATGAGGCCGCGACCGCCGCGCATGGGCTTGGCATCGCGCCCGAGGTGGTGTTCTTCGATCCGAAATCCGGCGTCGAGGTGCACGAGTTTCTTGACGGTTTTCTCGCCTGCACCACCGCCGATTTCGCGCGTGCCGACAAGCGCGACGAGGTGATCGAGCTGCTGCGCATCCTGCACGGCGGGCCGCGCCTGTCGCTGACCAAGACCATCTTCGACCTGATCGACGAGCATCTTGAACAGGCCCGGTCTCTGGGCTCGGCGATGCCGGAGGATATCGACTGGCTCCTTTACCATTACGAGCGGATCCGCACGGCCTTCATGGCCTCCGGCCTCGATCTGGTGACCTGTTTCAACGACCCTATGCCCGGCAACTTCCTCAGCGCGCCGGGCGAAAGGATGCGGCTGATCGACTATGAATTCGCCTCGCTCAACGAGCGCACCTATGACATCGGCGTCTTTGCCTGCGAGATGTTCCTGGAAGAGGACGAAACGCTGAAGCTGATCGAGACCTATTTCGGCGAAGTCCGCGCCGATGTGGTCGCCCGGGTCAACCTGTGCCGGATTCTGGCCGATATCAAATGGGGCAGTTGGGCCGTGGTCAGCCGCAAGCTGAACGACTGGTATTTCGATTTCCAGAAATACGGCCTTTGGAAATTCATGCGCGCCCGCGACAAATTGCGGGAATCGCGGATGGATGCCTGGCTGCGCGCGGTCTGACCCGGGCGGCGCGTCCCCGGACCGCCTCTGACATGCGCAGGCCCCACCCCCGGCAAGCTGCCGACGTTTAAAAAATACGCAGTCCCACATAATCCCACAGGAATTCGTGTTTCTGTGGGACTTTCCTTTTGGTAGGCGCGCGAATTCACCACATTATGTGGAAGATTACACATATATATGCATCCCTCCACATGCGAGCATCATGACGGAAAACCTGTCCACCGAGATACCAGATGCCGCGCCCTCGCGCCTGTCGAAGGCCGAACGGCAAGACCGGATCATCGCCGAGCTTGGCAATGCGCCTGCCCTGCGGGCCTCGGAACTCGCGCTGCGGCTCGGGGTGTCGCATGAGACCATCCGGCGCGACCTGATGCATCTGGACGAACAGGGCCAGATCAACCGGACCTATGGCGGTGCGGCCCGTCCGTTCGGGTCCGAACCCCCGCTGCGCGAGCGCCGCGACCAGCATGTCGCCGAACGCCAGCGCATTGCGGCGCGCTTCGTGCCGATGATCAGCCCGGGCGAGGTGCTGCTTCTTGGCGCGGGATCGACCACCTGGCATCTTGCGCGGCTGCTGGCCGGCAACTGCCGCGACATCACCGTCATCACCAACGACATGGCCGTCGCCTCGGCACTTTGCACCAACCCGGACATCCGCACCATCTTGCTGGCAGGCCGCGTGCATCAGAGCGAAGGCTACGTCTACGGCAGCCATACGATCCTCGGCATTTCGGCGTACAACGCGAACTGGGCCGTCGTGGGCGCCACCGGCATCGGGCCCACCGGGGCCTTCGATGCGGATGACGAGGCCGCAGGTATCTATGGGGC
>JAATGA010000465.1 GCA_015654855.1 Rhodobacterales bacterium | reverse complement strand
GCCCGGATAGCCTTCGGCGTATTTGTTGGTCAGAACCGAGCCCTGGGCCTGCAATACCGCGAGGCTCACGATGTTTTCCGAGGCGATCAGCTCGATCTCGTCGCGCTGGCGACCGAGTTCCGCGGTGACCGCGCCGAAAAGCTCGGGGTCGCGCGCGGCGAGGGGTTCGGTGAAGAAGCCGGTGTCGGTCATGTCGTTCTCCTGCGGGCCTTGGGCGGAAGTTGCGCCCATTTAAGCCATGCGGGGCAGGGGGGAAAGGCTGGAATGCGACCGAAAAGCGGGGCGGGGCGAAATTCCGGGGCGGCCCGCGCAGAGGGACGGTCGGGGAAAGGGGCTTTCCGCCCCTCCCGGCCCGACGGACGGCTCACCCGCGGGGGTATTTCGGTCAGGCGGAAGGGGGCGGGGGCTTGAGTTTCCCGCGCCCCGCCGTCAAGGTCGCGGCCAGAATGCCCTGAGGGCGACCGTGGTCGCCGGAGGAAAGCCCTCGTGACCGCCCGCCGCACCGTAAGCCGCATCGCCTTTACCGCCAGCCCGGCCCCCGCCGCACAGGCGGCGCTGTCCGCGCTGACCCATATCCATGGCCAGGTGCCGGTCGCCGGGGCCGATATGGTCGTGGCGCTCGGCGGGGACGGGTTCATGTTGCAGACCCTGCACGAAACCGAGCGGATGGACATCCCGGTCTATGGCATGAACTGCGGCACCATCGGGTTCCTGATGAACGGCTATTCGCTGGAAAACCTGCGCGAGCGGCTGGAGGCGGCGGAGGAGGCGGTGATCAACCCGCTGTCGATGCGGGCGCTGACCGTCGAGGGCGAGGTGGTCGACGCGCTCGCGATCAACGAGGTCTCGCTTCTGCGCGCCGGCCCCCAGGCGGCGAAGCTGCGGATCAGCGTCGACGGCAAGGTGCGGATGGAGGAACTGGTCTGCGACGGCGCGCTGGTGGCGACGCCGGCGGGATCGACCGCCTACAACAATTCGGCGCATGGACCGATCCTGCCCATCGGCTCGGAGGTGCTGGCGCTGACGGCGGTCGCGGCCTTCCGCCCCCGGCGCTGGCGCGGCGCGATCCTGCCGCGTCAGGCGGTGGTGCGGTTCGACGTGCTGGAATCCGACAAGCGCCCGGTGATGGCCGATGCCGACAGCCGCCAGGTCCAGGGGGTTCTGTCGGTCGAGATCCGGTCCGAGCCGAGCGTGCGCCACCATATCCTGTTCGACCCCGGCCACGGGCTGGAGGAGCGGCTGATCGGCGAGCAGTTCGTCTGACACCCGCACGGAGCGGAGCCGCCTGCGGCGGCATTGCTTTCAGGTCGCCGACGGGCCTGCGCCCGCCGCCTCCGTGCCTCCGGCCGGGATATTTTCGCAGAGAGGATGGGGGAAGCCTTCGTTCTTCCTCCATCCTCTCTGCGAAAATATCCCGGGAGTGAACTGGCCGCAGGCCAGGAGGGGGCGGCGCCCCCCTTTTCCTTTGCGACGCCCGGGCCTAACCTTCGCCGGAAAAACCACAACCCCCGAGGGATGCGATGACGAAGCCCGTCTGGCTGCTGAACGGCCCGAACCTGAACCTGCTGGGCCTGCGCCAGCCCGAGATCTACGGGCGCGAGACGCTGGCCGATGTCGTGGCCGCCTGCGAGCGGCTGGCGGGCGAACTGGGCCTTGCGCTCCATGCGCTGCAATCGAACCACGAGGGGCAGATCGTCGAGCACATCCATGCGGCGCGCGAGGCGGCCTCGGGGATCGTCATCAATCCCGGTGCCTACAGCCATACCTCGGTCGCGATCCTCGATGCGCTGAACGCCTTCGAGGGGCCGGTGCTCGAAGTGCATATCTCGAACATCCATCGGCGCGAGGCGTTTCGCCATCACTCCTTCGTCTCGGGCCGGGCCGAAGGGGTGATCGCCGGTTTCGGGACCGAGGGCTATCTGTTCGCCCTGCGCCGCATGAGGAGTCTGCTGAAATGAACCTGCCGGAAAATCCCTTCAAGCGGGGCCTGGCCTCCGGGCATCAGATGATCGGGCTGTGGAACTCGATCCCCGGATCGCTGGTGGCCGAGGCGGTGGCGGGCTGCGGTTTCGACTGGGTGGTGATCGACACCGAACATGCCCTGACCGATGTGCCGGGCGTGCTGCCGATGTTGCAGGCGATGGCGCCATATCCGGTGGCCCCCGTGGTGCGCCCGGCGGCGAACGACCCGGTGCTGATCAAGCGGCTGTTGGATCTCGGCGCGCAGACGCTGCTGATCCCCTATGTCGAGACGGTCGAGCAGGCGGAGGCGGCGGTCGCCGCGATGCGCTATGCGCCCGCGGGCATCCGCGGCATGGCGGGGGTTACGCGCGCCAACCGCTTCGGGGCGGTGGCGGGCTACGCGGCCCGCGCCGCCGAAGAGCTGTGCCTGATCGTCCAGGCCGAGACGATCGGCACGCTCGACCGGATCGAGGCGATCTGCGCCGTGGACGGGGTGGATGCTGTCTTCATCGGCCCGGCGGACCTTGCCGCGACCATGGGGCATCCGGGTCAGCCCGGCCACCCCGAGGTGCGCGCGGCGGTCGAGGCTTTCGTGCGCCGCATCACCGCCGCCGGAAAGCCTGCGGGCATTCTGACCTTCGACCCCGACTATGCCCGCGACTGCATCCGCTGGGGCACGCGTTTCACCGCCGTGGGCATGGACCTCGCCCTGATGGTGCAGGCGGCCCGCGCCTTGTCTGCGGCCTTTCGCGCATAGGAAAGGCCGGCCCCGGCGAGGGGGCCGGCCTTTGTGCCTTGGTTTGCGCCTGGCCTGTGGCTCAGGCTCGCGAAAGCAGCGCCTCGGGCCGGGCTTTTGCCAGGCCCTGAGTGATCAGCGCGGCCAGTGCAGCCTTCAGCATATCGCCGGCGAGGAAGGGCGTGACGGCCAGCGCGGCCTTGTCCATCGGGATACCGGCGTTGATCGAGATGCCCGGAATGCCGAAGGCATAAAGCGCCGCGATCCCGCCGACCACCGCCGCGACAAAGGCCGAAACGCCGATCCGCACCCGCCATTTCTCGACGATCAGCCCGGTGACGAAGGCGGCAACCGGAAAACCGATCAGGAAGCCTGCGCTCGGCCCCGCCAGCACGCCGAAGCCACCCGAGCCGCCTGCCAGGATCGGCAGCCCGATCAACCCGAGCATGACGTAAAGCAGCGCCGCCAGCCCGCCGAGCCGCGATCCCAGCACCGTGCCGCAGAGCATCACGCCCAGGGTCTGCGCCGTGATAGGCACGCCCGAGGGCAGGGTGATCGCCGGCACCACCGTCAGGACCGCGATCAGCGCCGCGAACAGCGCGACATAAGCCAGATTCTTTTCCATTCCGTTTCCTGTCTTTCCGGGACGGCGGCGCGTTTCCCTTGCGACCCGCCCCATCCTCGTCCCCTGGCGCAGGCGCCTTGCGGCCCGTTCGCTGACTCCGATGGTTAGCCCGCGCCACCCCTGGCCCGCAAGGCATCCGCGACGTGATCCGCATCGTCGATGGCCCCCAGCACTGCCGGCAGGGCCACCCGCCAGCCGGCCGGACGGGCCGAACGCGCGGCCCAGGCCTCGCGCAATCGCGCCACCCGCTCGCCCGTCACCGGGATGAACCGGATGACCAGAGCCACGGCCAGAGCGATGACCCGCGGTTTCAGGCCGATACGGGCGAGGGGGGAAGCCAGCCGCTCGATCACCGCAACGATGTCGGACAGCCGGGTGGTCATCGTCACCAGATTGGCGGCAGCTATGGCTGCGATCAGCCGCATCACGATCACCGCGCCCTTTGCCGTATCGCCTGTCCACAGGTGCCACAGCCCGACGATCACGACGAAGGGGATCAGCAGCCGCATCAGCCGCAGCCCATGCAGGGCAAAGACCCGCCCGCCCGGCAGATATGCCGCCGCGACCAGCGCAAGTGCTGTTGCCATGGTCCAGGGTTCGCGCACGCGGAACAGGACCAGCGCGAACAGGCACAGGGCGGCAAGCTTCACCCCCGCCGGCAGGCGGTGCCAGGGCGTGGGCACGGGCGAGACGAGTGTCAGCATTCCTCGGCGGCCCCGATCCGCCCCATCTCGGCCTCGAAGCCCGGCAGGACGGTATCCGGCGGGCCATCGGCCACCACCCGACCCGCCTCCAGCCAGATCACCCGCCGGCAAGCCGCCACCGCCCGGGGGTCGTGGCTGATGGTGATCAGCCGCTGAGGCAGGGCATCGAGCCGTCGCGCCAGCCTGGCCTGCGTCGGCAGATCCAGCGCTGCGAAGGGCTCGTCCAGCAGCAGCGTCCCCGGCCCCATCATCAGCACGGCGAGCAGGCACAGATATTGCCTCTGCCCCTGGCTCAGCGCATGGGTGGAACGCCCGGCCCAGTCGGCTCTGCCTTCCTCCGCCAGCCGCGCCGCGACCCGGGCCTCGGCCTGGGCCTTAGTCAGGCCCTGCTGGCGCAGACCGAAGGCCAGCTCTTCGGCGACGGTCGGAAACAGGATCTGGTGGTCGGGGTTCTGGAACAGGATGCCGATGCGCGACAGCATCGCCCGCCTGTCGGCAGGATCGGCCCCAGCAACGGTGACACGCCCCGCCGTGGGGGCAATCAGCCCGGCCATCAGCCGCAAAAGCGTCGTCTTGCCCGATCCGTTCTGCCCGACGATGCCGATCCGCCGCTCGGTCAGCACCAGGTCGATCCCCGACAGGATCTCGCGCCCGGCGACCGCATAGGAGGCCGCCTCGATCCTGATGCCGCCGGAGTCTGCTTCCGCCATCGCGCTTTTCCCGCCCCGCCCCGGTCCGGGCGGTGTGATAGGACGAAGCGGGGGGCTTGCCAAACGGAAACGCACCTGCCCGAGACCGCTCCCCGCTCCCCGCTCCCCGCTCCCCGCTCCCCGCTCCCCGCTCCCCGGCAAACGAAAAGGGGCCCGCTTTCGCGCGCCCCCATCATCCTG
>JAATGA010000509.1 GCA_015654855.1 Rhodobacterales bacterium | reverse complement strand
GGTCGGCTCCATGCGCTCGCTCAACTCCCAGACGCCCGGCGCATGCTCGGTGGCGAGGCCCATCTGCTTCAGCCTGGCGAGGCGGCGCAGGCGCAGCGTCCGCTCGAACTGCCGCCTCGGTTCGTCCGGCTCATGGCGAAGGTCGATGAATCGGTCTTCCGCTTCCTCCGTCATCGCCTGGTCGATACGGGTGAAACGGTCCTGGTCGATCTCGGCCGAAAGTTTGCGGGCCTGCTCGATCTCGGTGACGGGGCCGAGTTCGAGCGTCGCCAGTCCGCTCGCACGCTCGCGGATGCCGTGGACGAGATAATCGCCGTTGATGACCAGATCCTCGCCTAGATCGTCCTTGCCCCGGACGATGACATGCACATGGGGATGGCCGGTATTGTAGTGGTTGACCGCGACCCAATCGAGTTTCGTGCCGAGGTCGGATTCGATCCGGCCCATCAGATCGCGGGTGAAGCCGTTGAGGTCGCTCATGTCGGCGCCATCCTCCGGCGCGATGATGAATCGGAACTGGTGGCGATCATCCCTGCCGCGGTCGAGAAAGACGTCGCCATCGGCGCGGTCCTCGGTGGCCGAATAGAGCTGGCCGCGCTCTCCGTCGCGCGAGGTACCGTCGCGCTGGATGTAGCGTAGATGGGCGGCGGCGCGACCGTTCTTCCATGCCCCCCGGACGGCGCGCTGTTTGAAAACGACGCGGCGGCTGCCGGGCTGGCGATGGCTCCACCCGCCCGACAGGTTGCGGGCGCGCACGAAGGCCGCGCCGCGCCCCCGCCGCACGCCCCGGCCACTATCCAGAACACCGTGGGGGCCGGACGTGGCGGATCGGCCCGCGCTGCCCTTGCCCGAGATTCCGCGCGGCGGGGTTCCGCCATGCTGGCGGGCGATTTTCTTGACCTGGGTGAAGAAGCTCTTCGTCCCGCCGACGCCCCGCGCGTCGGAGCGGATGCGGCCGGGCTTCGGCCGAAAGCGATGCTCGTCGTCACCGCTCACGGCCGCTGCCCCGCCGCGAAAAGCGAAAAAACACCCGATTCCGGCCGATGGTGCCGCTCGAAACCCAGCAAAGCCAAGGCTTTGCGCCTGCCAGCGGCACGCGGCCTCAAAAACCGGGGTGCCGCGCGCCCCGCCCCCAACCAGTGTGCAGACAACAGCAATTTCCGAAACCGGGCCAACGGAGTGCCGGTTTCTTCAATCTTGCCCTCCACTTTTTCCGCCTTTTTCGCCTTTCCTGCCTGTCCTGAAAGCTGCTTCCGACCTCCCCGAAAACCTGTCTGCTCAGGCATTTCGACGTGCTGTAAGCGCATCGCCGCCGCGCGGGGGTGGCGGCGGAAACGCGGCTTCGCATCAACCGCCTGGCTGCTGGTGACATCACCAACAGCCCACCGAAAGCCTGCGGGCCAAGTGTTGAAAACGCTACCATCAGGCTGCGCGCGACCGGCATAGTCCATATCGGCATAGGCGATCCTCATGGCCGAGCCTGCTGCGACATCGCCACGAACAGCCCGCCGGTCTGCGCGTCACCTGACGCTTCGGCAACGGTTGCCGTGCCATCCGGTTGCATGACGAAGAGCGGCGCGTCACGCCAGTCGAGGGGGCGAGGCGGCGCAACGGTTGCGGTCGCGCTGCCAAGGGTCGGCGCCAGTGAGGCCACATAGGACCGTGTTTCCGCAGGCAATATGCGGCCGGTCGCGAGGTATTCGTCGTAGCGGCCGGGACCGGCATTGTAGGCCGCCAGCATCGCCGCGACATTGCTGTAGCGGTCCCACATCTCTCGCAGATAGGCCGCGCCCGCGAGGATGTTGTCGCGCGGGTCGTAGGGGTCGACGCCCAACCCGTGACGAATGCGTAGCGACACCCAGGTCTCGGGCATCACCTGCATCAGCCCCATCGCCCCGGCCGCCGAAGTCGCGCGCATATCGCCCGCGCTCTCGGCGCGCAGTACGGCGCGGATCCAGAGTTCGGGAATGCCGAACCGCTGCGCCGCCTCGGCGATATGCGCGGCATACGGATCAACGCCCGCGGGCTGCCGCACCGGCGCCGATTGCGCAAAACCGATGCCCGACATGGCGCCTGATAACAGCATCGCCGACAGAAGCAGAACCGCATATCGGCAAGCCGCCCTGCCTCCGCATCGCCCCCAGCCTGCCCGCATGCTCACTGCGGTCAAGGGCGAGGCGCAAGCGCCGGCCGGAGGCCGCCCCTGACCTTCGCTGCGTTCGCCGGCCGTCCGGTGGCCGAGCGGGGCAGCGGGATGAGGCGAGGTTTCCGCGAACATCGGGATGGGGATTGCCTGCGCGGGGATGATGCAGAACCGCATGGCCGTCAGTCCCGCTCGTCGCGCGGTTTGAAGCGGGTCCAGTGCAGCGACCAGGACGTGGTATCGGCACCGTTCTGGAACAGATTGGCGCGGATCGGCTGCGGCAGCGC
>JAATGA010000130.1 GCA_015654855.1 Rhodobacterales bacterium | reverse complement strand
GCCGCGCAGGGCATCCGCGCGCCGGTGCCGCACGACCTGGTGTTCACCGACAACCTCGCCTCGACGCAAGCGGCGGTGCTGGGGCAGGGTGTGGCGCTCGCCTGGGCGCATCTGGTCGACGATCATCTGAAGGCCGGGCGGCTGGTCGATCCGCTGGGGACCCGCCTGCGCACCGGCCAGGCGCTGTATCTGGTCGCGCCAGCGAACCGGCCGGTGGCCCCCGGCGCCGCGATCTTTCGCGACTGGCTGCTGGAAGAGGGGCGCGACATGGCCCATCTGCTGCCCTGACGGGGGGGCCGGCCATCGCCCGCAATGCCCCCCGGCCCGCTTGGGGAAGCTTGCCCCTGCCCGCGGATCGGCCGTCACCGGCATGGCCTTCCCCTTGCCTGCGCGCGCGTTCCGTCCTATGCCCCGGCGGCAATGAAGGACGGATCCCCCGATACCCCCCGCTCCGCGCTTGTCAGCGTGGAGGCGCTCGTCGCCGAGGGCCTGGTCCCCGAGGCGGATCGCGCCGCGCTCGATCAGGTTGCCGAGGCCTTCCGCATCCGCATCAGCCCGGCGATGGCCGGAATCCCCAGCCCTGGCGTCACGGCGCAATTCGTGCCAACACCGGCGGAGCTGACCCTGCGGCCCGAGGAACTCGCCGATCCCATCGGCGACGATGCGCACAGCCCGGTGCCCGGTCTGACCCATCGCTACCCCGATCGGGTGATCCTGCACGCGACCCAGGTCTGCGAGGTGTATTGCCGGTTTTGTTTTCGCCGCGAGACGGTGGGGGGCGGCGACGGCGCGCTGAGCGAGGCGGAATTCGCGGGTATCCTCGCCTATCTGCACGACCACCCCGCGATATGGGAAGTGATCTTCACCGGCGGCGATCCGCTGATCCTGTCACCGCGCCGCCTGGCGGCGATGCTGCAACGGCTGGCCGCAATCCCCTCGATCCAGGTGATCCGGTTCCACAGCCGGATTCCGGTCGTCGCCCCCGAGCGGATCACCCCGGCGCTGTTGGCGGCGCTGGATGTGCGGCCGGCGGTCTGGGTCGTGGTCCATACCAACCACGCCGACGAGATCACGCCCGATGCCTCTGCCGCCTTCGCCCGGCTGAGCCGCGCAGGGGTGCCGCTCCTGTCGCAGACGGTGCTGCTGCGGGGGGTGAACGACGACCCCGACACGCTGGAGGCGCTGTTCCGCAAGCTGATCGCCTGCCGGGTGAAGCCCTATTACCTGCACCACCCCGACCTCGCGAAGGGGACCGGCCATTTCCGCCTGCCAATTGCGCGCGGGCAGGAGATCATGGCGGCGCTGCGGGGCCGGATCTCGGGCACGGCGCTGCCGCTCTATGTGCTCGACATTCCGGGCGGGCACGGCAAGGTGCCGGTCGGGCCGGGCTATCTGGAAGCCACGGGCGCGGGCGAATGGATCGTCACCGATCCGCAGGGGCGCAAACACCCCTACCGGGACTGACGCGCTTCAGCGGTGGTCGATGGCGCGGGCCAGCCGGTCGCCCGCCCATTGCATCCCCGCGACCATGACGATCAGGATCACCACGACCGCGACCATCACCGCCGTCTCGAATCGCTGATAGCCATAGCGGATGGCGATGTCGCCAAGACCGCCGGCCCCCACCGCCCCGGCCATGGCCGAGGCGCCGATCAGCGTCACAAGCGTCACGGTGAAGCCCGAGACGATGCCGGGCAGGGCCTCGGGCACCAGAACCTCGCGCAGGATGGCGGGGCGGGTGGCGCCCATGGCGCGGGCGGCGTCGATCAGGGCGCGGTCGACCTCGCGCAGGCTGACCTCGGCCACGCGGGCGAAATAGGGCGCGGCGGCGATGGTCAGCGGCACGATGGCCGCCGCGATGCCGATGGCCGACCCCACGATCAGTCGCGTCAGCGGGATCACGGCCACAAGCAGGATGATGAAGGGGACCGAGCGCAGCGCGTTCACCACCCAGCCGAGCGCGCGGTTGACCACCAGGTTCTGGTAGATCCCGCCCCGGTCGGTGGTGACGAGGATCAGCGCCAGCGGCAGGCCAATGACCAGCGACAACAGGCCCGAGACGCCCGTCATCACCACGGTTTCCCACAACCCCTTGAGCAGCAGGTCGAACAGAGGACGGCTCATCGCCCGGGCGAAGAAGGTGTCATAGATCATGCGGAACATATCCCAGAAGTTCGACCGCCGTGGCCTCGGGCGAAAGGCGGTCGATGACGGCGGTGATCCGGTCCGCGTCGGCGGTGCCGAGCGCAAGGAACAGTCGCCCGTAAGGCTCTCCCTGGACATCGTTCAGCCCGCCGTGGACAAGGCGGGGCGGCTGGCCGGTCACGGTCTCGATCTCTGCCAGCAGCGGTTTGCGCGCGGCGGGGCCATAGACGTCGAGGCGGATCAGCGCCTGGTTGCCGGTCGGCGCGATACGGGCCGCCACGTCGAGCGGCAGCACGGGTGACAGGCCGCGCAGCAGGCTGCGCGTGGTTTCGGTTTGCGGCGAGGCCAGAACCCGGGCAACAGGCCCCTCTTCGACGATCCGCCCGCCGTCGAGCACCAGAACCCGGTGGGCGATCTGGCGCACCACTTCCATCTCATGGGTGATCATCAGGATGGTCAGGCCAAGCTGGCGGTTCACATCCTGCAACAGGGTCAGGATCGCCTGGGTCGTCTCGGGGTCCAAAGCCGAGGTCGCCTCGTCCGACAGCAGCAGCAGCGGCTCGGGTGCGAGCGCGCGGGC
Organism: Rhodobacterales bacterium; assembly: GCA_015654855.1. GTDB lineage: Bacteria > Pseudomonadota > Alphaproteobacteria > Rhodobacterales > Rhodobacteraceae > JAATGA01. Next base: position 9,764 of record JAATGA010000130.1, on the reverse strand, counting down.
GATGCCGACCCGCTGCTTCTGCCCGCCCGAAAGCTGCGCCGGATAGTGCCCCGCCCGGTCGGCCAGGCCGACCAGATCCAGCAGTTCCATAACCCGTTTCTGCCGCGCGGCCTTCGTCTGGCCGGCGATCTTCAACGGCAGGGCGACGTTTTCAGCGACGGTTTTGGCCGACATCAGGTTGAAGTGCTGAAAGATCATGCCGATCCGCCGCCGGATCGGTTGCAGCGCCGTCTCGTCCATCCGGGTGATGTCGGTGCCGGCGATGACCACGCGCCCCGCTTCCGGCCGGTCGAGGCCGTTCAGGCAGCGGATCAGCGTCGATTTCCCCGCACCCGACCGGCCGATCAACCCGACGATCTCGCCCCGCGCCACCGACAGCGAGATGCCGTCCAACGCCGGGCGGCCAGAAAACCGCCGCACGACATCGTGGAGTTCGACGACATCGTGGAAGTCAGCGACGGGAGCCTCGCCCGTTTCAGTCATGGTTCCGATCCTTCAGCAGGGCAGGGGCCTTCAACAGATGTGCGGCGTCGGATGCAAGTGTCGCTACCGGCATATAGCGGGCGGCAGGATCAGAAAAAAGGCGCCCGGAACCGGTCCGGGCGCCCCTTTTCATCTGTGCCCCGTGGATTACCAGGCGGGAACCGCGGCCCCTTTATAGGCTGCGGCATAGGCCGCCTTCACCGCATCGGTGCGGAACGCCTGGGCCAGCGTGGCGACCCATGGGGCGTCCTTGTCCGCGGTGCGGACGGCGATGAAATTGGTGTAGGGGTTGTTCTCGCCCGATTCCTGCGCGATGCGGTTGTCGAGCAGCCCGGCCTTCGCCGCCCAGTCGGTGTTGACCACCGCCGCATCCAGATCGTCGATGGCGCGGCCGACGACGCCCGCATCCAGCTCGCGCAGGTCAAGCTTCCTCGGGTTTTCGGTCACGTCGATCACGGTGGCCAGGATGCCGGCATCCGGGTTGACCTTGATCAGCCCCAGTTGCTCCAGCACTTTCAGCGCGCGCCCGCCGTTCGACGGATCGTTCGGCACGCCGATCACGGCGCCTTCGGGCAGCGAGGCCACGTCGGGGTATTTTCTGGAATACAGCCCGATGGGAAAGATCGCGGTGTCGATCACCGGCGTGATCTCATAGCCGTTCGCCTTGATCTGCGCCTCCAGATAGGGAAGGTGCTGGAAGGCGTTGGCGTCGATTTCCTTGCGCGACAGCGCCTCGTTCGGCTGGGTGTAGTCGTTGAAGATCACCGTCTCGACAGTCAGGCCGAGCGGTTTGGCCTGTTCGGCGATGACGGCCCAGACGGATTCGTCCTCGCCTCCCATGATGCCGACCTTCAGCGTGGTATCTTCGGCGTGGGCCAGGGGTGCCAGCGCCAGCGCGGCCGCCAGCGCCAGCGCGCCGCGACGGGTCAGGGTGGAGAGAACGGACATTTCAACCTCTGATCATTATTTGTGCTTCATGCCCTGTTTGGCATCGGTGCGGAATTTCGATCCGTGGCAGGGAAAGATCAACCCGTGATCGGGGAACGTTGTTCCAATGATCCGGGTCGCGGCAGAAGGGCTTGCCTGCAATCCACGGCGGCGCGGAACGCGCTTCGCCGGGCGGGAAAGGCGATGCGGCCGCGGTGATTCCCCCACCTCTTCCCGGCGCGGGTCCCAGCCCCGTGCAAAAAGCAAACCCCCGCCGTTTCGGGCGGGGGTCGCGGTTCGTTTGCGCGACGATTAGAACGGGCTGTCGGGGAAGTAAAACCGCTCGGCATTCTCGGGCGTGATCAGGGTCGAGCCGATGATGAACCGGCCATAGACCGGCGTATCCGAGACGAAGCGCAGCGTGGTCATCTCGATCGCGGCCGAGATCAGCGCCGGCGGATAGGTCACGTCGACCGGGAACTGCGGATTCTTGTCCATGATCTGCTTGACGATCTGCTTCATGCCGGCGCCGCCGATGATCCACATCTGATCGGTGCGGCCGGCTTGCGCGATGGCCTCCTGCACGCCGATGGCCATGTCGTCATCCGCCGCCCATACCGCGTCGATCTGCGGATATTTCGACAGATAATCCTGCATCACCGTGAAGGCGTCGTCGCGGTTCCAGTTGCCGTGCTGCTTGTCGAGGATCTCGATCCCCGAACCCTCGATGGCCTTCTCGAAGGCATCGACCCGTTCGTTGTCGAGCGTGGTGGGGATGCCGCGCAGGATCACGACCTTGGCGCCCGATTTCAGATTTGCCTTGAAATACTCGCCCGCGACCCTGCCGAAGGCGGTGTTGTCGCCCGCGACATACAAATCCTCGACCCCTTCGATGGCGAGGCCCCGGTCGACAACCGTGACCCATTTGCCGGCATCCTTCACCGCCTTGACCGGGCCGGTCAGCGGTTCGGATTCAAACGGCAGCACGACCAGGCCGTCGATGTTGCGGGTGGCGAGCATATCTTCGATGTCATCGACCTGCTTGCCAGGCTCTCCGGCGGTCGCCAGCACGAACTTGACGTTCGGATAGGTGCCTTCCAGCCGCTTGATCGTTTCCTGCGCGTGCCAGTTCAGCCCGCCCATGAACCCGTGCGTGGCCGAGGGGATCGACACGCCGATAGTATAGGTCTTGTCTTGCGCCTGCACGGCCCCGGTGGTGGCCGCCGCCACCGCGAGCGCCGCCGCGGTGCCGAAGAAATGTCTGCGTTTCATGGTCTCTCCTCCCAAAGAGCGTCGCCGGAGCGACGGTTGTGGTGTGCCGCCTGACCCGGCGGCGGGGTTACCGCCCCTCGGCGGTGGATTTCCCGCGTTGCAACACAACGGCGAGCACGATGATCACCCCCTGGATCGCCCCGTTCAGATAGGGCGAGACCAGATCGGCGAGGTTCAGGATGTTGTCGATCAGCGACAGGATCAGCACGCCCACCACCGTGCCCCAGACCCGGCCGGACCCGCCCTTCAGCGCGGTCCCGCCGATGATCACGGCGGCGATGGCCTCAAGCTCCCACAACAGGCCGGTGGAGCCGGAGGCGGAGCCGAGGCGCGGCACGTAAAGGATCGTCGCAAGCCCGACCAGCAGGCCGAGAAAGACATAGGTCAGCAAACGGATGCGCTCGACCTTCACCACCGAATAGCGGGCCACCTTGTCGTTCGAGCCGATCGCCTCGGTATAGCGGCCAAAGCGAGTGTGGCGCATCACGACCTCGCCCAGGACGGCGACGATGGCGAAGACGATGATCGGCCAGGCGATGCCGAAGATCCCGTCGTAATAGACCGGGCGATAGAACTGCCGCGCCTCGAAATCGAGGCTGAGCGTGCCGCCATTCGCGATCCAGGTGACGAGGCTGCGGAAGATCCCCATCGTGCCGAGCGTCACGATGAAGGGTTCGATCCCGACCTTCGTGATCAGAAAGCCGTTGGCGAACCCGGCGGCGAGGCCGACCAGGATCGCGACGCCCATCCCGGCCAGAACCAGCGGCAGGCCGATGCCGAGCGCCGGGATCATCGCGTTCATCGCCAAAATCATCATCCCTGCGATGAAGGCCGCCATGGAGCCGACCGACAGGTCGATGCCTCCCGAGGTGATGACGAAGGTCATCCCCACCGCGATCATCCCGATGAAAGCCGACCGGGCGAGGACGTTGGTGATGTTCCCCGCCGACAGGAAGTTCGCGTTGAGAAACGCCCCCAGCACGATCAGCAGGATCAGCGCGGCCAGCGGGCCGAGGGTGGATAGGGAAAGGTTACGCATCCTCGCCTGCCTTTTCTGCCGGGCCCGCCCGGCCCTTGTTGCCGGGTCCGCCGTCCGCAGGGCGCGAATGTCCGGGGTTTGCCGCGTCCGTGTCCGGGGGTCCCGGATCGGCCGCGCCCTCTCCGCTGGTGCCCATGACCAGCCGCACAACAGCCGTTTCGGTGATCCGGTCGCCTTCCAGCACGCCCGCCACGCGGCCCTGGCGCATGACCAGCACCTGGTCGGACAGCCCGAGGATCTCGGGCATGTCCGAAGAGATGACGATCACGCTCAGCCCCTCGCGGGCGAGGCGGTCGATGAAATGGTAGATCTGGCTTTTCGTGCCGATGTCGATGCCGCGCGTCGGCTCGTCCACGATGACGACTTGCGGCGCGGCCAGCATGGTCTTGGCCAGCAGCACCTTCTGCTGATTGCCGCCAGAAAGATTGCCCGTCGCCATCTCGCGGCGCGGCGCGCGGATGTCGAAATCCGCGATGGCCTGGGTCAGCGCCGCCTCTTCCCTCGCGGGCGACAACAGCGGCCAGCCGAACCGGTCCAGCGTCGAAAGCGTCAGGTTCTCGCGCAGCGTCTTGTCGAGCAGCAGCCCGCGTTCCTTGCGGTCTTCGGTCAGATAGGCGATGCCGTGGCTGGCGGCCTCGGCGACCGAGCGGATGCGGACGGCCCTGCCGTCGCGGCGGATCGTCCCGATATGCGGGCGCAGGCCGACCAGCCCCTCGGCCAGTTCCGTCCGCCCCGCGCCGACAAGGCCGGAAATCCCCAGAACCTCGCCCCGGCGCAGCGCGAGGCTGACCCCCTGCACCAGCGGCGGGACCGAGAAATCCGCGATCTCCAGCCCCACGGGGCCGAATTCGGTGCGGCGCGGCGGGAAGATGTCCGTAAGGTCGCGGCCCACCATGGCGGTGGCCATCCCGTCCTCGGTCAACTCGCCCCGCAGCGCGCGGCGCACCACCGCCCCGTCGCGCAGCACGGTGATCCGGTCGGCGAGCCGGTCCACCTCGTCCAGCCGGTGCGAGGTGTAAAGCAGCGCCACGCCATTCGCCCGCAGCCGCTCGATCTGGCGGAACAGCACCTCGACCTCGTGCGAGGTCAGCACGGCCGAGGGTTCGTCCATGATCAGCACACGGGCATTGCGCGACAGCGCCTTGGCGATTTCCACCATCTGCCGGTCGGACACCGCCAGATCGCGGATGCGCGCATCGGGCGAGACCCGGCATTCCAACTGGTCGAGCAGCCCTTGGGTGTCGGCCCGCATCGCGGCGTGATCGAGGAAGAACCGGCCCTTCTCGCGCCCCAGCCAGACGTTCTGCGCCACGGTCAGATCGGCGGCCAGGTTGAACTCCTGGTGGATGACGACGACGCCCCGCGCCTCTGCCTCCACCCCCGAGCGCCAGGAGGCGGGCACCCCCTCGAACAGCACCTTTCCGGCGGTCGGTTGCAGAAAGCCACCGAGGATCTTCATCATCGTCGACTTGCCCGCGCCGTTCTCGCCGATGAGCGCATGGACCTCGCCCGGATGCAGCGCGAAGTCGATGCCGTGCAGCACCTCGATCGGGCCGAAGCTTTTGCGCACATCGGCAAGGGCCAGGACGGGCGCGGTCATGGCGTCACCCATGCGCCGTTGGCGCGCGACGAACGCACGCAGGCCGCGACGAAACGCAGCCCGCTGAGCCCGTCGGCCAGCGTCGGAAAGAGCACTCCGGCAGGGATTTCCTCGCCCGCCTCGCGCGCGCGAATGGCGCGGGCGGCCTCGGTATAGATGGTGGCGAAAGCCTCCAGATAGCCCTCGGGGTGGCCGCCGGGGGTGCGGCTGACCCGGCGCGCGGCCTCGTCCGCGGCGGGTCCGTTGCGGGTGATCAGCCGCCGCGCCTCGCCATAGGGGGCGAACCACAGCCGGTCGGGGCTTTCCTGCGACCAGGAGATGCCTGCCTTGTCGCCGTAGAGGCGCAGGCGCAGCCCGTTCTCTTCTCCGGCGGCGACCTGGCTGATCAGCATGGTGCCACGCGCGCCGTCGGCGTAGCGCAGCATCACATGGGCATTGTCGTCGAGCGTCCGACCCGGCACGAAGGATGTCAGATCGGCCGAGACCGCCTGCGGCTCCGCCCCCGCGACGAAGGCCGCGAGGTTCCAGGCATGGGTGCCGATATCGCCGAGCGCGCCGCCCGCCCCCGCGCGGCCCGGATCGGTGCGCCATTCGGCCTGTTTCGAACCCTGCGCCTCGACGGCTCGTGTCATCCAGTCCTGAAGGTATTCGACCTCGACCAGGCGGATGCGGCCCAGATCGCCCCGCGCCACCATCGCGCGGGCCTGACGGATCAGCGGATAGCCGGTGTAATTGTGGGTCAGCACGAACAGCGCGGGCGAGGCGGCCGCGACTTTCGCCAGACGCTTCGCCTCGGCCAGGGTCGCGGTCAGCGGCTTGTCGCAGATCACATGGATGCCGCGCTTCAGGAACTCGATCGCCGGAGCGGCGTGCATGTGGTTGGGCGTGACGATGGCGACGGCGCGGATGCCGTCCTTGCGCCGGGCCTCGCGGCTCGCCATCTGGCGGTAGTCGTCGTAGACGCGGCCCGGGTCCAGCCCCAGTTCCGCCCCCGAGGCGCGCGATTTTTCGGGCGTAGAGGACAGCGCGCCCGCGACCAGGCGGAACGCGCCGTCAAGCCGCACCGCGATGCGGTGGACCCCGCCGATAAAGGCGCCCTGGCCGCCGCCGACCATGCCGAGGGGGATCGGGTCGCGGCTCATGGTTCCAGCCCCAGCATCCGCCGATTGGCGGACTGGTCCGTCCCGGCGCCCGCGAAATCGTCGAAGGCCCGTTCGGTGACGCGGATGATGTGGTCCTTCACGAAGGCCGCACCCTCGCGCGCCCCGTCCTCGGGGTGCTTCAGGCAGCATTCCCATTCGACCACGGCCCAGCCGTCGAAACCGTATTGCGTCAGCTTGGAGAAGACGCCCTTGAAATCCACCTGGCCGTCGCCGGGGCTGCGGAACCGCCCGGCGCGGTCGATCCAGGGCTGATAGCCGCCATAGACGCCCTGTCGCCCGGTGGGGTTCAGTTCGGCGTCCTTCACATGGAACATGCGGATCCGCTCGTGATAGATGTCGATATGCGCCAGATAGTCGAGGTGTTGCAGCACGTAATGCGACGGGTCGTAGAGCATGCAGGCCCGCGCATGGCCGCCGACGCGATCCAGAAACATCTCATAGCTGGCGCCGTCATGCAGATCCTCGCCCGGGTGGATCTCAAAACAGACATCGACGCCCTGATCCTCGGCATGATCCAGGATCGGCCGCCAGCGCCGGGCAAGTTCGTCGAAAGCCTCTTCGATCAGCCCGGCGGGGCGTTGCGGCCAGGGGTAGAGGTAGGGCCAGGCCAGCGCGCCGGAGAACGCGGCCATTGCGTGCAGGCCCAGACGGCGAGAGGCGGTCAGGGTCTTTTTCACCTGATCCACAGCCCATTCCGTCCGCGCCGCCGGATTGCCGCGAATGGCAGCCGGGGCAAAACCGTCGAAGCAGATGTCATAGGCGGGATGCACCGCAACCAACTGGCCCTGGATATGCGCCGAAAGCTCGGTGATCGCGACGCCCGCCTCCGCGGCCTGGCCCAGGATCTCGTCGCAGTAATCCTGCGAGGCGGCAGCGCGGTCGAGGTCGATCAGACGGGCATCTCCGCCAGGGATCTGGATGCCGCGATAGCCAAGACCTGCCGCCCACGCGCCGATTGACGACAGCGCATTGAACGGCGCCGTGTCTGCGGTGAACTGTGCAAGGAAAAGCGCCGGACCCTTGATGGTTCGCATCACCCCTCCCAAAGCGATGTAATCGGTTTCATGCAGGATAGACAGGCAATGTAATCGGTTGCAAGATGATTCTGCGCTGCGACCCCGATTGCCTGCCGGCAAGCGGTCGCATAGGGAGGGCGCATGAAGGACGACCGACCCAGGATCAGCGACGTGGCCCGTCTTGCGGGAGTTTCGACCGCGACGGTCAGCCGGGCGCTGTCTAACCCCGCGCTGGTCAGCGAGGACACCCGCGCCGCCGTGCAAAGCGCTGTGACGGCGACCGGATACCGACTGAACCAGGCGGCGCGCAACCTGCGCCACCGGCGGACGGGCGGGATCGTGGCGCTGGTCCCGAACCTGGCCAACCCGTTCTTCTCGCAGATCCTTTCCGGCATCGCCTCGGTCCTGGGGCCGGCGGGCTACAATCTGCTGATCGCCGATACCCGCACGGCGGGGGCCGAAGGGTTGCTCGCCTATGCCGAGCCGTCGCGGGCCGACGGGCTGATCGTGCTGGACGGCTCGCTGCCGGCTGCGGCGCTGACCGGCGCCGTGCCGCTGGTCGAGGCTTGCGAATGGGTGCCGGGCCTGGTCGCGCCACGGGTCAAGATCGACAACCGCGCTGCGGCGGGGTTGGCGGTCGACCATCTTGCGGATCTGGGCCACCGCCGGATCGGCCATGTCGCGGGTCCGCGCGGCAATGTGCTGAGCGAGGCGCGGTTGTCAGGCACCGCCGAGCGGCTGGCGGCAAGAGGCTTGCCCTTCCCGGCCGGGGCGGTGTTGCAGGGCGATTTCTCGCTGGACTCGGGCCGCCTTGCGGCACTCGCCTGGCTGGAGCTTGCAGGGGACAGCCGGCCGACGGCCATGTTCCTCGCCTCGGACGCCATGGCCTGCGGCTTTATCGCCGAGGTGCAGAGGCATGGGATCAGCGTGCCGCGCGACGTGTCGGTCGTGGGCTTTGACGACATCGAACTGGTCGCCCATGTCTCGCCGCCGCTGACCACGATCCGCCAGCCGCGCGCGGCCCTCGGCCGGGTCGCGGCCGAGCGGTTGCTGCGTCGCCTGCGCGGCGAGGCGGATCAGGAAGGCGACACCATCCTGCCGGTCGAACTGGTTATCCGCGCCAGCACCGCTCCGGCACGGGAGTAGGGCGGGCCGCGCTGCGGGCCGCCCCCGCCCCGGGCCTCAGCCCGCGGTCTGGCCCGATCCGCCGGCCGTCGCCGCGCTCAGCGTGACGAAGTTCGCGGCCTGCTGGCGCAGCGCGGCCGCCAGACCCTGCTGCGCCGTCAGATAGCTGCGCTCGGAATCGAGCACGGTCAGGAACACCCCGTCGCCGATGCTGAAGTTGGTCCGCGACAGTTGCACCGCCTCGGCCGAAGTATCGACCAGGCGCTGCTGCGCCGCGACGTTGCGCCCGTCGCGCCGATAGGCGGCGAGGCTGCTTTCGACCTCTTCGATGGCGTTCAGGACCGAGGCCTCCCAGGCGAGCTTCGCCTGCACCGCGCGGGATTCCGCGCCGCGCAGGTTGGCGGTATTCGCCCCGCCGGTGAAGATCGGCAGGTTCAGCGACGGGCCGAGCGTCCAGGCCTTGATATTGCCGCCGGCGCGGATGTTCGTCGCGCCGATATTGCCCGACAGCGAGATCGAGGGGTAGAACTGGGCCTTCGCCACGCCGATATCGAAGACGGCGGCGGCATAGTTGCGCTCGGCGATGGCCACGTCGGGGCGGGCGGCAACCACCTGCGCCGGGACGCCGACGCTGGCCTTGAAGCGCGGCCGGGGCTGGCCCGCGCCGCGTTGCAGCGGGCCGCGCAGATCGGCGATCCGCCGCGCCGTCAGCGTCGCCAGCCGGGCGAGGGCCTGGTCGAAGCCGGTCTCGTGGGCCGGCAAGCTGGCCTCGCCCTCTGCCACCAGCTGTTCGGCCTGCAACACGTCGAGCCGCGCCGCAGCGCCCGCGTCGAACTGGCTTTGCGTCAGCTTCAGGCTTTCGCGCCGGCTGTCGAGCGATTTGCGGGTCAGCGCGATGCTGGCCTGATAATAGCGCAGCTCGACATAGGCGGCGGCGATGCCGCTTTGCATCACCAGCCGTGCCACGTCCGCCGCCAGATAGGCCGCGTCGAGCTGCGCCGCCGCCCCTCGCCGTGCGTTCAGGTTCGATCCGAACAGATCGGCCACCCAGGACACGCTGCCGCCGATGGTGCTGGTGTCCGAGATGGTGCCGGTGCCTTCGGAATCGCCGCGTCCCGCCGAACCCTGGGCCGAGATCT
>JAATGA010000202.1 GCA_015654855.1 Rhodobacterales bacterium | reverse complement strand
CTGGCCGCCAGCGGCATCGGCGATTTCCGCTATATCCTGAAATGGAACGAGCTGAACTCGCCCCTGCGCCGCAACGTGACCCAGGAAGAGGTCGGCAAATCCGCGCTCTACCTGTTGTCCGACCTCGGGTCGGGCACCACAGGCGAGACGCTGCATGTCGACTGCGGCTATCACGTCGTCGGCATGAAGGCGGTGGACGCGCCCGACATCGACGTGGTGACCGGCCACAAGGAGGCGTAAGTGACGCCCGCCGCCTTTCTCGCCGTGGCCTTTCTGCATCTGATGGCGGCGATCAGCCCGGGGCCCGCCGTCCTGATGGCTGCCCGCACCGGCGTGACCGAGGGGATGCGGACCGGATTTTTCCTGGCCGCCGGCATCGGTGCGGGGGCGGTGGTCTGGGCGACGGCAGCGCTCTTCGGCCTGAACCTGGTGTTCGAGGCCGCACCTGCCCTGCTCTACGTGCTGAAACTCGCGGGCGGCCTTTATCTTTTGTGGATGGCCTGGGTCATGTGGCGCCACGCGGCCGAGCCGCTGGACCTGTCGGCCTCCGCCCGGCCGCCGCGCAGCGCGGGGTCCGCCTTCCGGCTGGGACTTTTCACCCAGCTTTCCAATCCGAAACCCGCCATCTTGTTCTCGGCCATCTTCGTCGGCACCGTGCCGCAGGGCACCGCGCCCTGGGTCTACGCGGCGCTGCTGTCGGTGGTCTTTCTGAACGAGACGGTGTGGAACACGCTCGTCGCCCGCGTCTTTTCCTTCGAGCGGACGCGCGCGGGATATATCAGCCTGAAAAGCCTGATCGACCGGGTCTTCGGAGGGATGCTCGCCCTCCTCGGCCTGAAGATCGCCGCCACCTGAAAGGGGAAGCCGATGAACGACCGCCTGCCGCACGAGAAGGGATTTCACGTCAGCTGGGATCAGATCCACCGCGACAGCCGGGCGCTCGCCTGGCGGCTGGACGGCAAGGGTCCCGAGGACGGAACCTGGCGCGCCATCGTCGCGATCACCCGCGGCGGACTGGTCCCCGCGATGATCGTCAGCCGCGAGTTGAACGTGCGCATCGTCGATACGATCAGCGTCAAAAGCTACAATCATCAGGAGCGGACCCGGCCCCATGTGACCAAGGCGCCGCAGGCCGATCTGATGGGCAATGACGGCGAAGGCATCCTGATCGTCGACGATCTGGTCGATTCCGGCAAAACCCTGGAAGAGGTGCGCCGCCTCTTCCCCAAGGCGCATTTCGCCACCGTCTACGCCAAACCCTCGGGCCGGCCGATGGTCGATACCTATATCACCGAGGTCAGCCAGGACACCTGGATCTTTTTCCCCTGGGATATGGCGCTGCAATACGTCCAGCCCTTCCGCGGCACCGACTGACCTGCGGCCTGGCGTCGGACCCGCCGTTGCGCAGCGGGGGTTTCACACCCCCGCCTGCGCGGTTTTGGTGTGCGGCGTCGATTGAAGGTCTGGCACTCGGCGCGAAAAGGCGCGACTGTCCGGCCGTTCCATCCTTCGCCTGAGGCCCCCGAATGTCCCTGCCGCTGAACCCCGCCATGGCCACCACCTTCGCTCCTCCGGTGATGGAGGCGCGGCGCTGGCTTCAGGGCGCGAGCTTCCCGCCCGAGCGTCCGCTGATCAACGTCAGCCAGGCGGCGCCGGTGGAACCCCCGCCGCTCGGCCTGCGGCAGGCGCTGGCGGATGCGGCGCTGCACAACGATGCCGCGCATCTTTACGGCCCCGTTCTGGGCCTGCCCGCGCTGCGCGAGGAAATCGCGGCGCAATGGTCGGAAAGCTATGGCGGCGCCATCGCGCCCGATCAGGTCGCGATCACGCAAGGCTGCAACCAGGCCTTTACCGCCGTCATGTCGACGCTTGCCGGCGCGGGGGATGAGGTCATCCTGCCGACGCCATGGTATTTCAACCACAAGATGTGGCTCGACATGCAGGGCGTGACGGCGGTGCCCCTGCCCTGCGGTCCGGGTCTGGTGCCCGAAGCCGGGGTGGCCGCGCGGCTG
>JAATGA010000351.1 GCA_015654855.1 Rhodobacterales bacterium | reverse complement strand
TGCGGCAGCACCGCCTGGCCGAGACCCTGGCGCACCGCCTCTATTTGCGAGTCCAGCGTGTTGACCGCAAGGCGCGGCGTGTCCGGCCCGGCGAATGCGCGCGACCATGCCAGAACGGTGCCGAGGCTGATCTGATCGGGCCAGGAGATCTGCCGGTCCGGCTGCGCGCCATCCGGTGGGCCGTAAAGGCCGAAGCCCATCACCACCAGTTGCCTCACCAGAAGATGCCCATGATCGGGCCGCAGCATCCGCAGCGCCAGATCGGCGTCGTGGCGATGCAGGTTCACGGCCTGAGTGCTGAACAGGATCTCGACATCCAGTCCCGGGTTTACGGCCAGCAGGGAGCCAAGCGCCGGGATCAGCAGCGGCGTGATCAGGCTCTCGATGCTGGCAATACGGACATGGCCCTGGATGCGGTCCTGCGCGCCGGCCTCATGGCGCAGCCCCGCAAGCGCCTCTTCCGCCGCCTCGGCGCGCGGCAGCAGCGCGGTGCCCTGGTCGGTCAGGCTGTATCCGCTCTGATGCCGCAGGAAGAGCGGCAGGCCGAGCGCGGCCTCGAACCGCTCGATCCGGCGCGAGACGGTCGCCACCCCGGCCCCGAGCCTGCGGGCGGCGCCGGTCAGGCTGCCCTCACGCGCGAGCGCCAGAAAGACGCGCAGATCGTCCCAATTCGGCTGCATGGCGTTCCACATTCGGAAAATAATTTTCCTGATCTTTCCATATCCGGGCCGATGCCGAAAGCGGATAGTCGCGCCGTCACTACCCTGAGGCCCGCCATGTCCAGTTTGACCCCCACCACCCGCGCTGCCCTGCTCTCGGCGCTGGCCGCCATCTTCTGGGGCACAAATTTCGAGGCGACGCGCCTCGTGCTGATCGACCTGCCGCCCTGGACGGCGGCGGCGATGCGCTTTGTTCTGGCGGCCGGGGCGGCGGTACTGTGGCTGGCGCTGACCAAAGGTCTCGACAGGACGGTGCTGCGCCGCAATGTGCTGGCCTTCGTGATCCTCGGCCTGATCGGCATCACCGGTTTCAACGCGGCGCTGTTTCTGGGGATGGAAACCTCAAGCCCGGTCACGGCGGCGCTGATCATGGGCACGAGCCCGCTGACGACGAACCTGATCGACGCGGCTCTCAGCCGGAGACGACCGCCGATGATTGCCCTGATCGGCATGGGCATCAGCCTGATCGGCGTGGCGCTGACGGTCGGGGCCTTCTCGGGCGCGCGCTTTGCCAGCGGCGATCTGCTGATAGCGGCGGGGAGCCTCGGCTGGGCGCTGTATTCCATCGGCTGCCGCCGTCTGGTTCGGGCCGCGACCCCGCTGGAGACCGCCGTCTGGACCATGACCTTCGGTGCCTTGGCGCTACTGGGGATCGCGCTGGCGGTCGAGAACCCGTTCACGGCATTGGCCGCCGCCTCGCCCGTCACATGGTTGGCGGGGGTCCATATGGCGCTCATCGGTTCGGTGCTGGCCATCGTCTTCTGGCAGATCGGCATCACCGTGCGCGGCCCGGCGGTGACTTCGGTCCTGTTCAATCTGGTGCCGGTCTCGGCGCTGGTGGTCGCGGTCCTGTTTGGAAGGGTGCCCGGCTGGAGCCAGGTCTTGGGCGTGGCGGTGGCGATCTTCGGCGTCTGGCTGGCAGGACGGGTGCGAAGCTGAGCCGTCACGCAGTTTCGCGCAGCCATTTGCGGATGCGCCCGCGAGCATTGGCATAGGGCGAGGCGCTGTTGAACTGGATCATCCGCCCCTTCGTCCACTTGCCATACCAAGGCTGACCATAGAGTTCGGCATCGGATCGCGCTGTGACCGTCGCAACCAGATCGCTTTTGGCGCGGTTCAGGTGGGCGAGCAGATCCGGCCAGTCGAGGTCGCCGTAGTCCAGGTAAAACTTTTGCGCCAGTTGCCCGAGCTGATTCCAAGCGAATCCGGTCTCGGGGAAGTCGACCGGAAGCCCTTGGTCGTCGCGCTTCAGCCATTTCAGCACCAGCTCATGCCAGCCGATCAGGTAGGCAACCAGATCGGACGGGCTCATCATCGTGCCTGCTGCATGACCCTCGAGTGTGGATTCACGGGCGCGATCCAGGGGCACCTTGCCGAGATCAGTCACCAAGCGGGCGAAGTTCCGTTCGATGGCCGCAAGTAGTTCGGCTTTGGAGGACGGAACGGTCATAGGGAGAGATCAGGTGTTTGGGGAGCCGCGACGAGTGGCGCGGGAAACGGACTCGGCCCGTTTCGTGCTTTTGACAAACGGTCGGGGCGAGATCTCTGTATGAGCCTTGTGGCCGGGAAACGGGAAGAAAGCCTGCCGCAAATCACCATTTCCCCTGCATAACGCTATATTGCCGGGCGGGATATCGCGGCTCTCAAGTTTTACGGATCATTTTGGGGCAAGCCGTGGCGAGTGTGATCAGGTGTGACGTTGTCTGTTTCGTTCAACGTAAAACACACGATATCGCAAGGCCGGTAACTGAATATTCTAAGAGCGCGATCTATCAAGGGTTTTTATATCATATATCCATCTTCGGGTCAATGGTTCGCTTCAGGGTGGTGTGCTCGACGCAGGCTGGAATGGAGCTAACTTTCCCAGCGGATCTGGTGGCTTTTCGTTGATCTGCCGATGGCGTCATTTTGGGAATTCTTGGGGTTTGTTTGTCTGAAGATCAGAGGATAGAATCCGATTTCTAGCAGGTCGTATCCGCGGTTTCCGTGCTCGCCCGTTGGGCGAACGAGTGTGGTTGTATTCGGTTTTTCGGGGACTGGTTTCACCGAACACCAGGGTTGAAAACTTGTGCTCCAGCGCGTGGCATCTGCGGTTCTCGGGCTTCTTTTCCGGCTCTACGGCGATCATTTTTCGGTTTCTTTGGGCTTCGAATACCCGTTTCGATTGTCTTTTGTTTTTGGTGGATCGGCCTTTCGTTCCTCTTCAGATTGTCCGTAGTTCGGGGAAGTTTTGGGGTTCTAGTGGCGATGGAAAGCATAAAAATCAACGAGTGTATCTGAAATTTTTGGCTTGGATTTCGGAAAGATCTGGCTGGAATTTCGATTCAATTCTCTTTTTCTGGCCCTTTGGGACGGGCCTCTCCGGTCTTCTCGCAGGGCTACGTTTCAGCTTATTTTGACAATCTCCACACCCGCAGCGCCACCGTCAGGGCCTGCGAGTGTGGATGTCCATCGTCAGCGCTCGCCGGTCTGGCGCACGGCAGGCCGGTCCATGCAGCGCGCGACCCAGGCCTTTACAGCAGGCGTCGTAGGCAGGGCATCGCCGAACCAGGCGAATGGGGCCGCGCAAAGGAGGTCAGCCGCGCTGTAATTCTGACCGAGCAGATAGGGTTGCTTCACCAGAACCTCGTCTAGCCGGGCGAGCGCGGTATCATAGTCGCGCAGCGAGGCCTCGACCGCCGGATGCGCCACCTTGGCCCAGCCGAGGATCGCGACCGGCTCGAACACGCCCTGATACCAGGTCAGCCAGGACAGATAGCGCCCGCGTTCCGGGTGACCGACGGCACGACCCAGCCCGGCCTGTGGAAACCGGTCGGTGAGATAGAGGATGATCGCCGCCCGCTCGCGGATCCAGTCCTCGCCATCGGTCAGATAGGGCACCTTGCCCTCGGGATGCGGGTTGGCGGGATCGCGCGCGCCACTGCCATCTTGACGCGGGATCGTCACTTCGACGGTCTGGATCTGATCCGCGATGCCCAGTTCCAGGATCAGCTGCTTCACGCTGGTCGAGCGGCTGTTGGGCGAATGGTAGAAGGTCAGCATGTTTGACTCCGTTGCTGTTTGCGGCCACGTCCCTAAGCCAGCCCTGCTGACAGAAGGTGACAGGATGGCCCGCACCGATCGATTGATGCGCCTGATGGATGTGCTGCGGCGCCTGACCCCGCCGGTCACGGCCGAACGGCTGGCTGCCGAGACCGGCGTGTCGCAGCGCCAGCTTTACCGCGACATCGCCACGCTCAGGGCAGGGGGCGCGCTGATCGACGGTGAGGCGGGTGTCGGTTATGTGTTGACCGAGGATCCGGCGCTGCCGCCGCAAAGCTTTTCCCGGCTTGAGATCGAGGCGCTGCTGCTGGCCGTGCAGTCGCTGGACCGGATCGGTGATGCCGAGATTACCGGGGCCGCCCGCGCGGCGATGTCGCGGATCATTGCGACGCTGCCGGGCGATCAGCCGCGTCAGGCGCTGCACACCGTGATGCGCAGCTTTTCTAATGCCCCGGAACGGCAGCTGCCGCAGATCGACCTTGCCGCCCTGCGCTGCGCCTGCTGGGAGGAGCAGGCGGTGAGGATCCGCTATACCGATCTGAAGGGCGAGACTTCCGAGCGACTGATCTGGCCGCTTGGCCTTTCCTATGGCGACCACAACCTGATGCTGTTGGCGCATTGCCGGTTGCGGCTGGATTACCGGCTGTTCCATGTCAACCGGATTGCCACGATGGAGGAGACGTCCGAGAGCTTCCGCCCGCAGCGCGTGCCGCTGATGCGCGATTACATTCGGGGCAGGGTGAACAAGTCGCCTTGTCTGGACGCCGCAGCTTCGGGCAGCACCGGATAATGGCGTCATGCGGTGCTGCCTCTGCAGTCCCCGCCATCCGGAATGCCACCGGATGGCGGGGTGCTGGGATCAGTGCTGAACGCCGCTGCCGCCGACCACGGTCAGGTTATAGGGCTTGCCCTCAACCTTAATGGTGTCTTCTTCTTCGAGCGTTGTCGCCTCGATGATGCGAAGGACGCCGGCATTCGGATCGGTCATGACGATATCATCGCCGGCCATCGCGATGCGCGGACGCGGATCGTTCCAGTGGCCGTCCATCGAATAGGCGTCGGTCACCTTGGCGCTGCCGGTGATCGCGGCTTCAAGCAGGTTGATGCGGTGCAGGGTGCCGTCCTCTGTCAGGACATAGCCCTCAGCGGGCTTGGCCGGGTCCAGCACGAAATCGACACGACGGAACGGCAGTTCGATGTAGCGGAAGTGCGGGGCGTCGACCGGATCGACCACAACAAGCCCCTTGGGGCCGTAATTGCCAAGGAAAACCTGGATGCCGGTCGAGCCGAGCAGGGTTCCGGTGGTCACGCCCTGCGGCAGGTCGGCGGAGTATTCCAGCATGTTGTAGACCACGCCACCCTCACCGGCGGTCGCTGTCAGCACACCTTCCTTGCAGCCAGCGGCCAGATAGGCCCCCGAGAAGGCCTCACCATGGATCGCAGTGCAGGTGGCCAGATCGCCGACCGGCTGGCCCGCGATGGTGACCTCCTGCAGGCCGGGGCGCGGCAGGGCCTCTTGTCCTTCAGCCGGGGCAGGGGTGCCAACGGTCGAGAGCCAGTGATCCCCCAGCCGGGCGACAAAGCCGTGATGCGGCTCGGATTGCGGCAGGCGGGTCACCTCGACCTCACCATGCGACAGATGATGCCCGTCGAGGATCTCGGCATAGCCGCCCCGGTCATAGTTGATGATGACTGAGCCGCCATGATCGACAAGGTGGAAGGGACGCGGACCGGTCAGGACGGTGTCGATGGCCGAAGGGGCCGTGACCGCAATGTCGGAATGGTCTCCATGGTCCTCAAAACTGATACCGCTTTTGAAGAAGTGGACCGCATCGTTGTCGGATTGCACTGCGGCGACCACCGAACCTCCGGCAATGCCGAACAGTTTCACCTGCCCAGTCGTATCGAAGGTCCAGGTCTCGGATTCTTCATGATCGTGGTCGTGACCTTCCTCTTCATGCTCATGCGCCTCGAGGTCGACCACCGTCACACGCGGCGCGGCGTGATCGCCGACAAAGACGCGGTAAAGGGTCACGTCTTCATGGTCGTGGTCATGATCCTGCGCAAGGACTGCGCCGCTGGTCATCAGCGCCAGAACACTGGCGCCTGCAAGATACTTGAACATCCTGTTCTCCTTGATTGGGGATGGTGTGGCCTAGGCTGGCAGGGTGCTGGCCCGGCGAAAAACTCACTGACCGGCCAGCGCCGAGGCGATGGACTGGGCGTTATGGCGCATCATGGCGAGGTAGCTGGGGGCCGGGCCCTCGGGGCTGGACAGGGCATCGGAATAGAGCGTGCCGGCCAGTGTCAGTCCGGCCTCGCGGGCGATCTGCTCCAGCAGGCGGGTGTCGCTGATGTTCTCGGCGAAGATCGCGCCGACACCGGTTTCGCGGATCTGGCGGATCAGGCCCGCCACATCGGCGGCGGC
>JAATGA010000245.1 GCA_015654855.1 Rhodobacterales bacterium | reverse complement strand
GCCGAACAGCGCGGCGCGAAGATGAAGAAGAAGCTGGAGATCGACCCGCTCCACGCCGACACCGTGCGGCTGATCTTCCGCCTTGCATCGGAAGGCAACGGCACGTCTGGCCCCATGGGCGTCAAGAACATCGTCAACCACCTGAACAAGCACCGTATGTTCACCCGCAACGGCGGGCGTTGGGGCATCGGTCAGCTTCACCGTATCCTGACCCGGCGCACCTATATCGGCGAGCATCGCTTCAATCGCCGCTCCAACAAGGGCGTAGTGAAGCCCGAGGATGAAATCGTCACCGTCGCGGTGCCGCCGCTGATCGACCTTGAGATATTCGAGGCCGTGCAGCATCGCTTGAAGGTCAACAATCCGAAGGTCACGCCGCCGCGCGTCGTCAGCGGCCCGAACCTGCTGACCGGCATTTGCCATTGCGGCAATTGCGGTGGTGCCATGACGCTGCGCACCGGCAAGAATGGCCGCTATCGCTACTATGCCTGCTCGATCCGGGCGCGGCAGGGCGACACGGGCTGCAAGGGCCGCGCGATCCCAATGGATAAGCTCGACCGCATCGTGGTCAGCCATATCGAGGAAAGGCTGCTCGACCCCGAGCGGATCGAAGACGTGCTCGCCTCGCTTCTGGATCGCCGGCAGGAAGGCGTCAAGCGGCGCAGCCAGCATATCGCCGAGTTGAACCATCGCGCGGCCGAAGCCGACAACCGCCTCAAGCGCCTTTACGACGCCATAGAAGCCGGTTCGCTCGACCCGGCCGAGTCCTCCCTTGGCGAGCGCATTGCGGGCCTCACGGCGCTTCGGGATCAGGCACGGGCCGATGCCACGCGGATCGAAGCCATGCTCGCAAGCTCAACACACCAGCGCCTCACAGGGGCAGCCGTGCGGGAACTGGCGAGCGAAGCACGCACGCGACTCCGGCTCGGAAATGGCGGCTATCGGCGGGAACACGTCAGGGCCTTCGCCCAGCACGTCGAGGTCGCAGACGATGCGATCTACATCAAAGGAAGCAAAAACGTCCTGTTGAGGACGCTGGTAGCCACTAAGGGAGGGAAAACGGCGGGAATCGGCGTTCCCGGCTTTATACCGAAGTGGCGGAGAGGGTGGGATTCGAACCCACGGTGGGCGCAAACCCACAACGGTTTTCGAGACCGCCCCGATCGACCACTCCGGCACCTCTCCGCGCTTTGGGGGTCGTCTGTAGCGCGGGATTTATCCGGCCTTTCTCACAGTTGCAAGACCGATTCCGCAAGATCCCTTACGCTTTGGTCGGACGTGGCGACGCCGCTTGAAGGAGCCCGGCCCGGACAAAGATCCCCGGGATCGTAAGGGCCATGGGCAAGAGGCAGGCTTGTTGGTTTGCAAGGTTGCAACGGGCTTTGTTGCGGCGCTTTACGAATGTCTGCGGCGGGGCGATCTGTGGCGGCAGCCCTCACTCCCGACGGGCTTGTATCCATCGAGGACATCCGATCGCCAAAGCGCGGCGACAACGCGGCACAGCACTCTCAACCGACGCGTTAACGCAGGATGGCATTGTCCCCCGGAAGACCGGGGTCCGCGGGAGCGACTTGCTCCACGGGCCCCGGCGGGATGTATCTGCAAGCGGCTCGGGCAAAGCACCCATGTCAGCCGGGCGAACCGCCCCGCCGGGGCGGGTCCGCGGCCGGATCACTCGCCGCCGCGCAGCACCCGTGCCGGCGGCAGGCGCAGCGAGCCGAGCGCGAAGGCAAGCCCCGCCAGCAGTACCGCGAGGATCCCGCCGCCGATCACCGCCAGCGCCGATCCGACGGCAAAGACGAAGGGCACCTCCATGACGAAGCGCATGACGGCCCAGGCCCCCGCCGCGCCGGCCAGCACGGCGACCGCCCCCGCCGCCGCCCCGGTCAGCGCTGCCCGCAGGGCAAAGCTCCACAGGATGCGGGCGCGGGTCGCACCCAGAACCTTCAGCACCGCCGCCTCGTAGATCCGCGCGGGCTGGCCCGCCGCCGCCGCGCCCGTCAGCACGACGAAGCCGGTCGCCAGCACCGCGATGGCGGCCAGCGAGGTGGCGGTGGCGATCTGGCCCATCGCCTCGGCCACGCGGGCGATGGCCTCTTTCACGCTAACGGCGGTGACGTTGGGAAAGGTCCGGCCGATGTCGCGCAGCAGCGCCGCCTCGGCCTGCGGCTCGGCATAGACCGTCGCTATCCAGGTATGGGGCGCGGGGGCAAGCGTATGGGGGTCCATCGCCAGGGTGAAGCCCATCCCGGCGGTGCGGAAGTCCACCGCGCGGAACGAGGCGATTTCCGCCTCGATGTCGCGGCCGAGGATATTGACTGTGATCCGGTCGCCGATCTTCAGCCCCAGTTCGCCCGCCTCGGTCGCCGAAAAGGACACGAGCGGCGGGCCGGCGTAATCCTCGGGCCACCATTTGCCGGCGGTGATCCGGGTGTTCTCGGGCAAGGCGGCGGAATAGGTCACGCCCCGGTCGCCGTTCAGCACCCAGTGGTTGCCTGCAACCTCACGCGCGGGGCGACCGTTGATCTGCGCGATGATGCCGCGCAGCATCGGCGCACTTTCCACCTTCGACACCGCCCGATCGCCCTGAACGCGGGCAAGGAACGGGTCGATCTGATCCTTCTGGATGTCGAGGAAGAAGAACGACGGCGCCCGGTCCGGCAGATCGCGGGAAATCGCGAGGCGCAGATTGGCGTCGATCTGACCGACCGCCGCCAGAACCGTCAGCCCCAGCCCCAGCGACAGCACGACCGCCCGGGTCTCCGCCCCTTGCGCCCCGACGGCGGCCAAAGCCGCGCGGAGAGAGACCCGGCCGCGAAAGACCGGCGTACGGGAGAGCCGACGTGCCAGCCGCCGGATCCCCGCCGCCGCCAGCACCAGAACCGCCAGCGCCGCCGCGATCCCGGCCAGCGCCATGGCCGCGAGCCCCGGCGCGCCCGACAGCGCCACCGCCCCGCCGATCAGCAGCGCGACCGCCGCAGCCAGCGCAAGGCTCGCGCCGCGCCCGGGCCAGATCGCTGCCTCGGCCCCCCGATACAGCGTCGCCGCCCCGAGACGCGCCGCCTGCGCGAGGGGCCAGAGAGAAAAGACCAGCGCCGTCATGCCCCCGTAGAACGCGGCCTCCGCCAGCGGGCGGGGATAGAGCGACAGGTCGAGCGGGAAGGGCAGCGCCGCCTCGATCGCCGGGGCGAAGATCAGCGGCAGCCCGGCGCCAAGCGCCAGCCCCGCCAGCACGCCCGCAAGAGACAGCACCGCAACCTGGGCGAGATACACCCGAAAGACGAGGCCGGTTTCCGCCCCCAGCACCTTCAGCGTGGCGATGGTCGCGGTCTTGCGGCCAAGCCAGGCGCGCACGGCGGCCGAAATGCCGACGCCCCCCACCGCCATGCCGGCAAGGCCCACCAGCACGAGGAAATCCCCCGTCCGATTGACGAACCGCGCCACGCCCGGCGCGGGACGGCGGCTGTCGGACCAACGCGCGCCGCTTTCGGGCAGCGCCGCCATCAGCCGGTCGCGCGTCGCCGACAGGTCCTCTCCGGGCGGCAGGTCCAGCCGATAAGCCGTCTCGTAGAGCGTGCCCGGTCTGATCAGCCCCGACCGCGCCAGATCCGCCGTCCGCACGATCACCCGGGGCGCGAGCGCCAGCCCCCCGGTCGCCGCATCCGGTTCCCGCAGCAGCAGCGCCGTCAGCCGGAACACCTGCGTGCCAAGGGTGAAATCTCCGCCCGGGCTCAGCCCGAGGCGGGCGGCCAGCGCCGGCTCCATCACCGCGCCAGGCAGGCCATCGCGCGAGACCAGGGCCTCGGCCAGGGGCATAGCGGGGTCGAGCGGCGCCTCGCCGACAAGCGGATAAGCCCCGTCAACGCCCTTGACCTGCACCAGGGTCCGCTCCTCGCCTGCCACAGCCATGGACCGGAAATCGACCACTTCGGACAGGCGGTTCGCCGCCGCCTCCATCGCCGCACGCTCGGCTGGGGTGGCGAAGCGATAGGTCAGTTCGACCTGCGCATCGCCGCCCAGAAGCGTGACCCCCTGTTCGCGCAGACCCGCCTGGATCGCGGCACGGACGGTGCCCACGGCGGCGATGGCCGCGACGCCGAGCGCCAGGCACAGCAGAAATACGCGAAAGCCCGCGAGGCCGCCCCGCAACTCCCGCCGGGCCAGGCGGACGGCCAGCGCCAGACGGCCGGTCATGCCGCGGCGTCCGCGTCGATCCGCCCGTCGGCCAGCCGCACCACCCGGTCGCAGCGCGCCGCCAGTTCCGGCGCATGGGTGACCATCACCAGCGTCGCCCCGTGCCGGTCGCGCAGCCCGAAGAGCAGATCCATGATCGCCGCCCCGTTCGCGGCGTCGAGGTTCCCCGTCGGCTCGTCCGCCAGCAGGATCGCCGGGCGCGGCGCGACCGCCCGGGCCAGTGCCACCCGCTGCTGTTCACCCCCCGACAACTGCTGCGGATAATGCCCGGCGCGATGGCCAAGGCCTACCGCCCGCAACTCCGCCGCCGCGCGGTCGAAGGCATCGGCCGCCCCCGCCAGTTCCAGCGGCACGGCGACGTTTTCCAGCGCGGTCATGGTCGGGATCAGGTGAAAGCTCTGGAACACCACGCCCATCCGCCCCCGGCGGAACCGGGCGAGCGCGTCCTCGCCCATCGCGGTCAGATCCTGGCCCAGAGCTTCGATCCGCCCGCCCGTCGCGCGCTCAAGACCCCCCATCAGCATCAGCAGCGAAGATTTGCCGGAACCGGAGGGACCGACGAGGCCAAGCGTCTCTCCCCTTGCAACGTCGAGCGAAATGCCTTTGAGAATTTCCACGACACCGGCATTGCCGGACAAGGACAACCGCGCGTCGCGCAGCGAAAGAACGGTATCGGTCATGAATCCTGCCCTGTTGCCTCGCCTGACATATGGGTTCGCCCGCAGGACCCGCAACCTTCTGGCCGCGCTTCTTTTTGTAACAACGCCCGTCCTGGCGGAGGTGCCTGAAATCGTGGCGCTCGGCGACAGCCTGACGCAAGGCTACGGGCTGCCGCAGGATCAGGGGCTGGTGCCGCAGTTGCAGGGCTGGCTCGCCGCCCATGGCACGCCGGCAACGGTGGTGAACGCAGGCGTCTCGGGCGACACCTCGGCCGGGGGGCTGGCCCGGTTCGACTGGTCTCTGACGCCCGAAACCGATGCGCTGATCGTGATCCTAGGCGGCAACGACATGTTGCGGGGTCTGGATCCGGCGATGACGCGCGCCAACCTCGAGGGAATCCTGAAGGCGGCGGCGGCGCGGAACCTGCCGGTTCTGCTGGTGGCGATGCGGGCGCCGGGGAACTTCGGCCCCGCTTACAAGCGCGATTTCGACGCGATCTATCCCGGACTCGCCACGCAATACGGCGTGGCGCTGGCCGACCATTTCTTCACCCCGCTTGGCGGCGAGGATGCGGCCTCGGCCCGGCCGCTGCTCCAGGCGGACGGGATCCACCCCAATGCCGAAGGCGTGGTAAAGGTGGTGGACTGGCTCGGCCCGCAGGTGCAGAAGCTGTTGGCGGCGAAGTGAAAGGCACGGGTATGGACGAGGCAGGCAAGTCGATCATCGGCGATCTGATCGCAGCGATCGGTGCGGCGCATGTGTTGACCGGGACGGATGCCGACCGTTATGCCCGCGACTGGACCGGGGAATACAACGGCAGCCCCGTTGCCGCCGTTCGCCCCGGATCGACCGCCGAGGTGGCCGAGGTCATGCGCATCGCCGCCCGCCATGGCACCCCTGTCGTCCCCGTCTCGGGCAACACCGGCCTCGTCGGCGGCACGATGACCGATGGCGGCCTTCTCGTCTCGGTCGAGCGGCTGAACCGCATCCGCGAAATCCGCCCCGCCGCCCGCATCGCCGTGGTCGAGGCGGGGGTGATCCTGTCCCGCCTGCACGAGGCGGCGGAGGCGCAGGGCCTTTACTTCCCGCTGTGGTTCGGTGCGCGGGGGTCCGCGATGATCGGGGGGGCGCTGTCCACCAATGCCGGCGGGTCGAACGTGCTGCGCTATGGCTCGACCCGCGGCTTGTGTCTGGGGATCGAGGTGGTGCTGGCCGACGGCCGGGTGCTGGATCTGATGTCGGAACTGCACAAGGATAATTCCGGCTATGATCTGAAGGACCTGTTTCTCGGGGCCGAGGGCACTTTGGGGATCGTCACCGCCGCCGTGATGAAGCTGGTTCCCGCGCCCCGCGCCCATGCGACCGCCACCCTGACCGTGCCCTCGCTCGACGGCGCGCTGGTCCTGCTGAACCGCCTGCAAGAGGCGTCGGGCGGCTTGGTCGAGGCCTTCGAATACATGCCCGAAAGCCATCTGCGCGCCTTGGTGCGGCACCGCCCCGACCTCGGCCTGCCCTTCGCCGAAATCGCGCCGATCACAATCCTGGCCGAGTTGGGCGCGACCGCGCCGGCGCTCTGCGACCCCTTGCCCGACGGCTCCGTCCCGCTGATCGACCTGCTGGAGGAAACGCTCGCCGGGCTGATGGAGGAGGGGCTGGTGGGGGAGGCCATCGTCGCCCGGTCCGAACAGCAGCGCCAGGCGATGTGGGCCAGGCGCGAGGCCTCGGCCGAGGTCTGCATGGCAGAGGAACCCTTCATCGACACCGATGTCGCCGTGCCGCTCGACAAGGTGGGGGCGCTGTTCGCGACCTTCGACCAGAGGCTCGCCGCGCTGGATCCGGGCGCGCGGGTGATCACCGTGGCGCATCTGGGCGATGGCAATGCCCATATCACCATCCTGCCGACCCGCGCGGACCCCGTGCTGCGCGACGCGGTGTTCGAGGCGCTGGAGGATTGCGTGGCCGACCTCGGCGGCAGCTTCTCGGCCGAACACGGGATCGGCCTGTCGAAGCGCAATTCCATGGCGCGCCGCAAGAACCCGGTCGCGCTGGACGTGATGCGGGCGATCAAGGCGGCGCTCGACCCCGAGAGGCGGATGAACCCCGGCAAGGTGCTGCCGCCGGTCTGAGGGCCTTCGTCCCCCCTTCCATCGCGCACCGCGACGGGCCAGACTGGAGCCGGGCGAAAAGAGGATAATCCGGTGACCCACATCGACCTGAATTCCGATCTCGGCGAGGGCTATGGTCCCTGGGTCCTGGGCGACGACGCGGCGATGCTCGACCTCGTAACCAGCGCCAATATCGCCTGCGGCGGCCATGCCGGCGACCCCGAGACCATGTTTCAGACGCTGCAACTGGCAAGCGCGCGCGGCGTCTCGGTCGGCGCCCATCCCGGCTATGCCGACCGCGAGGGGTTCGGCCGCCGCGTCATTCCGATGACGCCCGCCGCAATAGCGCGGCTGATCGCGGCGCAGACCGGCGCTCTTCAGGGCATGGCGGCGCTGGCGGGCTGCCGGGTGGCTTATGTCAAACCGCACGGCGCGCTCGGCAACCTCGCCGCGGCCGAACCGGAGGTCGCGGCGGCCATCGCGGCGGCGGTGCGCGCCCTGCCCGGAGACCTCGCCATCCTCGCCATTTCCGGCACCGCGCTGGAGGCCGCCGCCCGGTCGGCGGATGTCGAGGTATTTTCCGAGATCTTCGCCGACCGCGGTTATCTGCCCGATAGCCAGCTCATGCCGCGCAACCTGCCCGGCGCGGTGCTGCATGATGCCGACGCGGCGGCGGAACGGCTGATCCGCTTCCTCGACAGCGGCGAGATGCCGGTCGCGGGCGGCGGCGCGGTACGGCTGGCCGCGCAATCCATCTGCATCCATGGCGACACGCCCGGCGCGGTCTCCATGGCGCGGCGGATCCGGGAGCGACTGGCGGCGGCGGGGGTCGGCTTCGCCCCCTTCCTGGCCGCATGAGCGCCGCCCCCTCGCCCGAAGCCCCCTCGCCCGCCACGCCGCTGATCCGGCCGGTCGGCGACCGGGCGCTGCTGGTGGAATTCGGCACCGTGCTGTCCGAAACCGCGCACAGCGCCGTCATCGCGCTCGACCGGGCGCTCGCGGCCGCGCCGCCCGAGGGCCTGGCCGAGGTGGTGCCGGCGAACGTCAACCTGCTGGTGGTGTTCGATCCGCTGACGACCGACCATGCGACGATGACGGCGCTGCTGCGGGGGCTGATCGGCCGGGCCGGCGGGGTGGCGGCGCGCTCCCGGCTGCACGAAATTCCCGTCTGCTATGACGATGCCTTCGCCCCGGACCTGGCCGAGGTCGCCGCCCGCACCGGCCTGTCGCCCGAGGCGGTGATCGCCACGCATCTGTCGGGGGAATACGAGGTCTACATGTATGGCTTCGCCCCCGGCTACGCCTATCTTTCCGGTGTGCCGGAGCCGATCCGCCTGCCGCGCAAGACCACAGCTTTGCGGGGCATCCCGGCGGGATCGGTGATCGTCGCGGCAGGGCAATGCCTCGTCACCTCGCTGACCATGCCGACGGGCTGGTGGATCATCGGCCGGTCGCCGGCGCGCATCCTGACCGGCGACCCGGCGCGGCCCTTCCTGTTCGACGCGGGCGATCGGGTGCGGTTCCGCCGCACAGGCTCCGAAGCCTTGGGGACGGGCGCATGACCACAGTGCTGCGGGTGCGTCAGGCCGGACCGCTGGTGACGGTGCAGGACGGCGGACGGCCGGGGATGATGCGCTTCGGCGTGCCAGGGTCCGGGGCGATGGACCGGCTGGCGCTGGCGGCGGCAAATGTCGCGCTCGGCCGCGAGCCGGGGGCTGCGGTGATCGAGATATCCCCCGGCGGGCTGACGCTCGACTGCCTGGCGGGGGAGACGGGTTTTTCCATCGCCGGCGGCGGCTTTGCGGTCGACCATGCCGGGCGGCGCGGCACCTCCTGGCAGGTCGGAAGGCTGTCGGCGGGCGAAAGCCTGAGCGTCCGGCCGGGCCACCAGGGCAACTGGTGCTGCCTCGCCTTCGCCGGGCAGCTCGATGCGCCCGAATGGCTGGGCAGCCGCGCGACCCACTCGCTGTCGGGCCTCGGCGGCGGAAAGATCGTCGCGGGGCAAGAACTGACCCTGCGCGACACCCCCCCCCCGCCTTTTGTCGGGCCGATCCCCTGCCCCATCCAGGCCCGGCCACGCAGCCGGATCGCCGTCATTCCCGGCCCGCAAGAGCGGTTCTTCACTCCCGGGACGCGCGACACCTTCCTGACCGCGCACTGGCGGATCAGCCCGTCCTTCGACCGGATGGGCCTGCGCCTGACCGGACCGGAGATTGCCCCCGCCGCAGCACTCGACATGCCGTCCGAGCCGGTGCTGCGCGGCTCGGTCCAGGTGGCGGGAGACGGGGTGCCGGTGGTGCTGATGGCCGACCATCAGACGACCGGCGGATACCCGAAGATCGCGACGGTCGCCGATTTCGACCTCGACGCGCTGGCGCAGCTGCGCCCGAACGAGGCGTTGCACTTTCACGCCATCACGCCCGAGGCGGCGGTGGCCCGCACCCGCCTGCACGCCGCCGCCATCGGGCGTTATCTCACGGCGCTGGCCACGCGGGCCGGCTGACCCTGTTGCATCCCTGCCGCGCCCGGTCCGGGCGGTTTCGGCCGGTGCATTTCTATGGTGACCACCGGCGCGGTATCGCTAAGGTGACCGAAACACAGCCCCCGGTTGATCCTTTCGGGATTCCGGCGGCTTCGCCCGCAGAATGGCAAGAGCAGAGATGAAAACAGGCGCGCTGGCGGCATTGGCCGCCCTGATCCTTTCCACCCTGACCCCGGGCACCGCCCCGGCGCAGGAGGCCGCGCAGGAACGGCTGATCCTCGGCTGGGGGCGGCTGTTCGTAAACGACGCGCTTGGCGACACCCGCGACCGCTGGCGCACCGGATCCTATACCGTCAGCCTGCTGACCGGGCGGGACTGGTCCGGCACCCTGCCCGACCGGCCGGGCGAGTTGCTGGAATGGCGCTTTCACGGCGAGATCATCGCCCCGAACTCGCTGAGCGCACGGCCCGGGACGGGAGACCGGCGCTATGCCGGGATCCTCAGCCTTGGCCTGCACACCCATTTCGACTGGGGCGGCATGGAAACCTCGCTCGGGGCCGATCTGGTCGGCACCGGCCCCTCGACCGGGGTCGCGCGATTCCAGCGCCGGGTGCATGAGTGGCTGGACATGCCGAAGATCCGCGCCCACCGCGACCAGATCGGCGACGGCATCCACCCCACCCTGAAGGGAGAGGTCGGCCGCGCCTTCGCACTTGGCGACAGCGTGACCCTGCGCCCCTTCGCCGCCGCCGAGGCCGGGGCGGAGACCCTGGTGCGGGCGGGGGGCGACATCACCTTTGGCGGGTTCGGCACCGGGGCGCTGATGCTGCGCGACAGCACTACCGGCCAACGCTATCGCGGCCTTGAATCCGACCATATCGAGGGGTTCAGCCTGATGCTCGGCGCCGATGTGGCGCGGGTTTTCGACAGCATCTATCTGCCCTCCGGCGGCGATGTCACCCTGTCGGACACCCGCAGCCGGGTGCGCGCCGGCGTCCACTGGCAGGGCGGCGCGAGTTCCGTCTTCTACGGTCTGACCTGGCTCGGCCGCGAATTCGAGGAACAGAAAGAAGGCCAGCTTGTCGGCGCACTTAACCTGAACATCAGCTTTTAGGGCGCGAACGCCCGCAAACATTGAAGATTCCGCCTTGGTTGTAAAATTGCCATAGCCTGTTGCCGGCTCGCCTGTTAACCTTTGGGTAATAATAAACGAGCAGACAAATCGGGCGACAGGCATGAAGACGGGCTTTCAAGGCACGTCCGTGATTTCGTGGTCCCAAACGGAAGTGGACGGCGTATCCGAAGCGCCGCCAGAGTTGTTGACCGTCGGCGCCACATGGCGCTGGACGGGCGCGGCCGTGCGGGTCGACGGGGCGGGCGAGGCGTTGCTTCTGCAAGGGGCCGAAGGGACGGCAGAGATCCGGCGGCGCGCGGCGCGCAAGGTCAGACGGCTGATCGGCGTGGCGCAGCGGCCGGCAGGTCTGTTGCAGCCGGCTACGCGCGGCGAACGGGCGAAAGCGGACTTTGAATCCGTTGCGGACACCGAAGAGGCCGGGCGTGGCGAGGATTGCGATCAGGGCTTCGTTCTGACCGACGGGCTGCATAGCTGGTCGGCGGCGCTGCTGCCGGTGCCGGATGTCGGTGCGCGGCTGGTGATGTTCACGGGCGCGCTGCCGCCCGCCGACCGCGAGTTGTGGGTCGTGCGCACCGCGATGGATCGCAGCGCGGGGCCAGGGGCGGCCACCGCTGGGGGCGGGGTGATCTGCTTCACCCCCGACACCCGCATCGCGACGCCCTCGGGGACCAGGCGTATCGCCGATCTGGCCCCGGGCGAGGACATCCTGACCCGCGACAACGGCCCGCAACCAGTGCTGTGGTCGGGCTTTCGCCGCATGACGGGCGCGCGGCTTTTCGCCATGCCGCATCTGCGGCCCATCCGCCTGCGGGCCGGGGCGCTCGGCACCGGGGCGCCGGACGGCGATCTGCTGGTGTCGCCGCAACACCGGATGCTGGTGCGCGGCCCCGCCGCGCAGGCGCTCTACAATACGCCCGAGGTTCTGGTCCGGGCCGCCGACCTGATCGACGACCGGGGCATCGCCACCGACCGCTCCTTGCGCGAGGTGACTTATGTCCATATCCTGCTGGAGCGGCACAACATCGTCTGGGCCAACGGGCTGGAGACCGAAAGCTTCCATCCCTCGAACACCGATCTGGACTGCGTGGCCCCCGAACAGCGGGCCGGGCTGATGAACGTCCTGCCGGCATTGGTGGCCGATCCCCTCTGCTATGGCGACTTCGCGCGCCGCAACCTGTCGGCCTCGGAAGCGGCGATCCTGCGCCACGACATGGTATTGTGACAGTCCCGCGATTTGGCCGGTTGACTCGGGAGCCCGCGCCTGTATAAGCGCCCGCCATGGTCCCGGGGTGATCCTCCGGGGCTTTTCATTGGTGTTGGCGGCCCCCGCAAGGGGATGCCTGTCGGCCCTTCGGGGCAAAGGACAACGCCCTTCATATCGACCGAAGGAGATCAGCGGTGACCAAACGCACCTCTGCCAAGTATAAAATCGACCGCCGTATGGGCGAAAACATCTGGGGCCGTCCGAAATCCCCGGTGAACAAACGCGAATACGGCCCCGGCCAGCACGGCCAGCGCCGCAAGAACAAACTGTCGGACTTCGGCACCCAGCTGCGCGCCAAGCAAAAGCTGAAGGGCTATTACGGCGACCTGACGGAAAAACAATTCCGCAAGATCTATGCCGAAGCCGAGCGTGTCAAAGGCGACACCGGCGAGATGCTGATCGGCCTGCTGGAGCGTCGTCTGGACGCGGTGATCTACCGTGCGAAATTCGTCCCGACCGTTTTCGCCGCCCGTCAGTTCGTCAACCACGGCCACGTCCTGGTGAACGGCAAGCGCGTGAACATCGCCTCCTACCGCGTGAAGGAAGGCGATGTCGTTGAGATCCGTCAGAAATCGAAACAGCTCGCCATCGTTCTGGAAGCCATCGCGCTGGCCGAGCGTGACGTGCCCGATTATGTCGAGGTCGACACCCACAAGCTGACCGCGACCTTCGTGCGCACCCCGGGCCTGTCGGACGTGCCCTATCCGGTTCAGATGGAACCGAACCTGGTCGTCGAATACTACGCCAAGAACTGATCCGGGATACGATCCCGCAGGATCGTCCCAAAGGGCCGTCGCGGGCAACCGCGGCGGCCTTTGCCGTTTCAGGCGGGTCCGTTTCTGGCCGGGGTTCGTTTCGCCCGAGGGTTTCCGACGCGCGCGCAGAAAACTGATGCGGCGGCGCAGCGGCCAGGCTAAACGACGCCTGTCCCCTCAAGACCCGGAGCCCGTCATGTCCGTAAAACCCCGCATCGAGACCAGTTTCGAAAAGGGCATCTTCGCCTCGCGCTGGCTGATCGCGCCGATGTATATCGGGCTGAGCCTCGCGCTCGCCATGCTGACCGTCACCTTCGTGCGCGAGCTGGTGCACTACGTTCCCGAACTGCTGACCATGACATCCGAGAAGATGATCCTTGTCGTCCTGACGCTGATCGACCTGACGCTCGCGGCGAACCTGCTGCTGATCGTGCTGTTCTCGGGATACGAGAACTTTGTGTCGAAGCTGGACATCGACGACCATTCGGACCGGCCGGAATGGATGGGCAAGGTCGATTTCTCGGGGCTGAAGATGAAGCTGATCGCCTCGATCGTGGCGATTTCGGCCATCCATCTGCTGAAGAAGTTCATGGAGATCGGCGACACCAAGACGCCCACGACCATCGACGGGAACGAGCTTTTCTGGCTGACCACAATCCACCTGACCTTCGTCGTCTCGGGCCTGTTGATGGCGGCGATGGACTGGATGATCGCCAAGTCGAAGCCGAAATACTGACCCGACACAGCGGTATCGGCGGCACAGCGCCGGTGCCGCCCGCCCGGTGGAGCGAAATCCCGCTGGTCTTGCCCCCCGCCCGCCGCTAGAACCCCGGGCACGAAGGGAGTACGCCATGACCGACGCCATCAGACCGCAACCCGGCATCCTTGACATCGCCCTCTACGAGGGCGTCAAGGCGCATGTCGCCGGCGTGCAGAACGCGGTCAAACTGTCGTCGAACGAGAACCCCTTCGGGCCGTCGGACAAGGCAAAGGATGCCTTCGCGCGCAGCGTCCACACGCTGC
>JAATGA010000535.1 GCA_015654855.1 Rhodobacterales bacterium | reverse complement strand
GCCGAGCGTGCCGCCGCCGAACAGACCGCCGAACAGACCCAGGACAAGCTGCGCCGGATCCGCGAGCGCGAATTCGATGCGCGCGCCGCGCTTCAGGCGGAAAACGACCGGCTGACCCGGGCGCTCGACGAGCAGGGGCTTGAGATGCAGCGCATCCGCAACCTGGTGGTGCAGTTGCGCGAACAGGTCCGCCAGGGTCGCGAGGCGGCCGAAGAGGGCCTGGCCGATCCGGGTCAGATCAACCGCGCCATCCTGCTGGAGGTCGAGGCCTTGCGCGCCACCCGCGCCGCCGAGGTTGCGGAGATGGACGGGATTCTCGCCGAACTCGCCCCGCTTGTCGCGGCGGCCGAGGCGGCTCATGCGGAAGGGACCGCCGATGCCTGACGTGTCGATCAACGTGGGCGGGCGCGCCTATCAGGTGTCCTGCCAGCCGGGGGAAGAGCATTTCCTGCGCGCGGCCGCCGCGATTCTCGATGCAGAGGCGCAGCCGTTGCAGGGCCAGCTCGGCCGCCTGCCCGAGGCGCGGCTGCTGCTGATGACGGCGCTGCTGGTCGCAGACAAGGCGGCGGCGCAGGATGACGAGCTGCGCCAGTTGCGCGCGCGCCTGGCGGGGATCGAGGCGCAGGGACCCGTGACCGTCGAGGTGCCGGTTATTCCTGCGACGGTCGGCGAAAGCCTGGCCGGGATCGCGGCGCGGGTCGAGGCCCTGGCCGGGGTGGTCGAGGAAATGGCCGCGCCCATTATGGATACTGTCCCTGACGATCCGGTTTCCGAAGAGATTTCCGACGAGGACGCGGACGAACCCTCGCCGATCGGGGATTAAGGATGCGATCCGGGAATGGTCGGCCGGGGCTGTGGTTCGTGCCGGCTTTGGCGGGGTTCACGATCCTGCGGATGTGATCGACGACCGTGGGAACGCCGGGACATGCCGCCGCGTTTTGCCCCCGACCGCACCCGGTATCCGACCGGTCGAAAACGAAGGATAAGCCGATGAGACCCCCCATGCGCATCCCCGCTGCCGTTTTCCCCGCGCGCCGGGCGCGTGCCGCCTTGGCCCTCGCCGGCCTTGTGGCCGGCCCGGCGCTCGCACAGGCGCAGATGGAGGTGATCCCGCAGCGCTATCTCTGCGAGCGCGGGGGTGAGGTGCCGGTGACCTATGTCAACGCCCACGACGAATCCGCCGTCGTGATCAATGTCGAGGGGGCGCAGATCTCGTTGCTGAGCGAGCCCGCGGCCTCGGGCGTGCGCTATGGCTGGCCCTCGGACGGGTCGCATTACGTCTGGTGGACCAAGGGGAGCGAGGCCACGCTTTACTGGCACGATGGCGAGACGGGCCAGGAACAGCCGCTGCTCTCGGCCTGCAAGGCCGGGGAGTAGCGCGGCGAGCACGGGGAGAAAACCTGGAAACGGCGGCCCGGTCATACCTGCCATGGAGCAGCGCGACCGGCACGGGTGAAACCCATTTGCGACCCCGTAAGGGGGATGTCCGCCGCCGATCCGGTGCGGGCGACAGCGATGCCCCGGGCAATGCCGGTGACAGGCTTCGCCACTGCCAGGCAGAGCAGCCTGCCGCAACCCGAAACGCAAAAAGGGGCCTTGCGGCCCCTTTTCGTTACGGTGCCAGACGCCGGTGATCAGGCGTTGGCTTCGCGGATCTTGTCGGCGGCGTCCTTGCTGTAGCCAACGCCCTTGGCATCGAACAACTGATCCAGTTCGCCCGACAGCGCCATCTCGGTCACGATGTCGCAGCCGCCGACGAACTCGCCCTTGACATAAAGCTGCGGGATGGTCGGCCAGTCGGAGAAGTCCTTGATGCTTTGCCGGATGTCGGCGTCGGCGAGGACGTTGACATCGGCATATTCGACGCCGAGGTAGTTCAGCACCCCGGCGACGCGGCTGGAAAAGCCGCATTGCGGCATCATCTTCGTGCCCTTCATGAACAGCACGACATCGTTGCCTTCGACGGTTTCGCGGATCTGATCCAGCGCGGTGGCGGTGGTCATGGCTTCAACTCCTTGCGGTTGGCCGGGCGCATCGGGCGCGGGGAGGGGCGACAGAGGCCTGTCGGTATAGTCTCTACCCGAACATATCGGCCGGCAATGGTGCAATTTCAATCCGCCTTTTGCGCCCGTCTCGCATGTTTACCCTTCGGCAAGGCGAATGCCGGGTCGGCTATGGGGCCCTTTGGGGGCGGGAGTGCTGCGACCGGGTTGAAGGCAGGGGGCTTTCCGCCCCCCCTCTTGGCCCGTGCCGGGCCAATTCACCCCCCCCCGAGGATATTTTTACAGGGAGGACGGGGGAAGGATCGGGGGTGCAAACCTCGCTGAGGGGCGCGCCTCGCCGCTCAGCCCGGGGCCTTGGTGGTCAGCGCCAGCGCGTGCAACTCGCCATGCGCGCCGTCCATCTTGCCCTTCAGGCTCGCATAGACCGCGCGCTGCTGCTGGACCCGGTTCATGCCGCGAAAGCTTTCGTCGATCACCTCGGCCGCCCAGTGGTTGCCGTCGCCGGCCAGGTCGGTGATGGTGATCTGCGCCTCGGGAAAGCTTTCCCGGATCAGCGCCTCGATGTCCGTGCTTTCCATCGGCATGGGAAGGCTCCTCTGCTTTGGTTCAATCTAGGGCGCCCCCCGCGACCCCGCAAGACGGGATCAGCGCGCGGCCCATTCCCGGTCGAGCAGACTGTAGAAGATGCAGTCGACGAAATCGCCGTCGCCACGGTCCCATGTCTCGCGCCAGACGCCTTCGCGCACGAAGCCTGCGGCCTGGAAAAACGCCATGGCGCGGGCGTTGTCGGCGGTGCAGTCGAGGCCCAGACGATGGGCGCCCCTCGGGCCGAAGACCTCGGCCATCAGCGCCTCGAGAAAGGCGCGGCCCTGGCCGGGGCGGGCGACGGCGAACTCGCGCAGGCCGACGACGCGGGGCAACCATTCCGTCAGGAAGGCGAAACCCGCCGGGCCATCCAGGTCCCAGACCAGCAGGTTGCCGGAGGCGAGAGCTGAGTCCACCTCGTACCCCTGCGGCGGGTCGAGCCAGCGCGCATTGTCGTCCGAGGTCCAGAGGGCATGGATGAACTCCATATCCTCCGGCCTTGCGGGCCGCAGGCTCATGCGATGGCTGCGGCGAAGGCGCCGCGGTAGAGGTCCGACAATTCCGCCAGCGGGGCCGCCGCGTGGCCCAGCCGGAACTCGGTCCCGGTGAAGCGGCCGACGGTCGCGATGGACACGCCCGCCTGGCCCGCGCGGGCGATCAGCCGTTCCGCCTGGTCGGGCGTGACCGCGACGAGGTAGCGCGCCTGATCCTCGCCGAACAGCAGCGGGATGTCGGAATATTCGATGGCGAGGCCGATGCTTGCCGCCTCGGCCATCTCGAACCCGGCCAGCGCCAGTCCGCCGTCGGCGAGGTCGGTCGCGGCCTTCACATGGGCATGGTTGGCGCGCAGGAAATCGCCGTTGCGGCGTTCGGCCTCCAAGTCCACGGGCGGGGCGTCGCCATCCTCGCGGCCCCAGGCCTCATACAGCAGCGCCGACTGGCCCATATGGCCCTTGCCTGTGCCGATCAGCAGGGCGAGATCGCCTTCCTCGGGCTGGCCCGCGATCAGGTCGTCCAGCGAGGCGAGCAGTCCGACCGCACCTATGGAAGGCGTGGGCAGGATCGCCTTGCCGTCCGTCTCGTTGTAAAGGCTGACGTTGCCCGAAACGATGGGCATGTCGAGCGCGATGCAGGCCTCGCCGATGCCCTGAAGCGCGCCGACGAACTGGCCCATGATCTCGGGCTTTTCGGGGTTACCGAAATTCAGGTTGTCGGTGGTGGCAAGCGGCTTCGCCCCCACTGCGGTCAGGTTGCGGAAGGCCTCGGCCACCGCCTGCCTGCCGCCCTCGACCTGGTTGGCTCGGACATAGCGCGGCGTCACGTCCGAGGTGAAGGCCAGGCCCTTGTTCGTGCCATGCACCCGGACCACGCCCGCGCCGAGGCCGGGGCGGCGCAGGGTGTCGGCCATGACCTGGCTGTCGTATTGTTCATAGACCCATTGCTTCGCCGCATAGTTGGGCGAGCCGATCAGGGTTTTCAGCGCGTCGATGGGGTCGATGTCGTCAAGTGGCCCGGCCGTCGCGGCGGGGGGCGTCGCGATCCAGGGCCGGTCGTATTCGGGCGCGCTGGAGGACAGTTTCGACAAGGGAAGATCGGCCTTCACCTCGCCCTTGTGCAGCACGAGGAAGCGGTCCTCGGGGATCGTCTCGCCGACGATGGCGAAATCGAGATCCCATTTGTCGAAGATCGCCCGTGCCCCGGCCTCTTTCGTGGGGTCGAGGACCATCAGCATCCGCTCCTGGGATTCCGACAGCATCATCTCATAGGCCGTCATCGCGGTTTCGCGCTGCGGCACGGCGTCCAGTTCCAGCCGGATGCCGAGGCCGCCCTTGTCGCCCATCTCGACCGCCGAGCAGGTCAGGCCGGCGGCGCCCATGTCCTGGATGGAAATGACCGCGCCCGAGGCCATCAGTTCGAGGCAGGCCTCCAGCAGACGCTTTTCGGTGAAGGGGTCGCCGACCTGAACGGTGGGGCGCTTTTCCTCGATCGTATCG
>JAATGA010000007.1 GCA_015654855.1 Rhodobacterales bacterium | reverse complement strand
GGCAAAGCTGGAACCAGTCGCGGCAGGTGATGCGGTTGCCGGTCCAGTTGTGGAAATATTCATGCGCGATGATCGCCTCGATCCGGCCGAAGTCGTCGTCGGTCGCGGTCTCGGCGCTGGCCAGGATGTATTTGGAGTTGAAGATGTTCAGCCCCTTGTTCTCCATCGCGCCCATGTTGAAATCGTCGACGGCGACGATGTTGAACACGTCGAGGTCGTATTCGCGTCCGTAAACATCCTCGTCCCAGTGCATGGCGCGGATCAGGCTTTCCATCGCATAGCCGGTGCGGCCCTCATCCCCCGGCCGGACGTATATGTTCAGCGTCACGGGCCGGCCCGAGGCGGTGGTGAAGGGCGCGGTGCGCGCGACCAGATCGCCGGCGACGAGGGCGAACAGATAGGCGGGCTTCGGCCAGGGGTCGTCCCATTCGGCCTGGCCAGGCCCCTGCCCGACCGGATTGCCGTTCGACAACAGCACCGGCAGGTCGCTTTCGATGCGGACATGGAACCGCGCCATCACATCGGGGCGGTCGGGGTAGAAGGTGATCTTGCGAAAGCCCTCGGCCTCGCACTGGGTGCAATACATGCCCTTGGACATGTAAAGCCCTTCCAGCGCGGTGTTGTCCGCGGGCGCGATCTCGACCTCGGTCGTCAGGGTGAAGGGGCCATCGGGGATCTGCGCCGCCGGGACGGTCAGGCCGGTGGCGTCGGGCCGCGCGTCGAGCGAGAAGTCGTCGAGTGCCAGGGCGATCAGCTTCAGGTTTTCGCCGTCGAGGCGCAGGTCGTGCCGACCCGGACGCGCGGGGTTCGGGGCGAGCGTCAGCCGGGCCAGGACGCGGGTGGCCCGAGGCTCCAGGCGAAAGGTCAGTGCGATGCTTTCGACGATATAGGGAAAGGGCTGATAGTCGGACAGGCGCACGGCCTGGGGTTCGGCAACGGGCATCGCGGTCTCCTTTGCCCGCCAAGGTAGGCTCTTGCCTCGTGGGCGCAAGGGGGGCTTTCCGCCCCCCTCGGGCCGTGCCGACCCTCATCCCCCGAAGATACTTTCGGGAGCAGGATGAGGGAAAGGCGGCCGGAAGGTCGGGTTGCGGCGAAAGCCGGGTAGAGGGATTTTCTGCGGCGGAAAGAGGACGGGGCTTGTCCCGGCAACAGGGCGGAGCTAGACATGTTCCATGAATGTTCTCGTCTGGCTGACCAGGGATCTGCGGCTTCACGACCATCCGGCGCTGGCGGCGGCGGCGATGGCGGGGCGGGTTCTGCCGGTCTTCGTGGCCGATCCGGCGGAATGGGCAGGCCCCTGCGCCTCGGCCAGGCAATGGGAGTTTCTGGCCGAGACCCTGGCCTTTCTGCGGGTGGCGTTTGCTGCGGCGGGCGCGACCCTGGTGGTGCGGACCGGCGAGTCCGCCGGGATTCTGGCGCATCTGGTGGCGCGGCATCGGATCGGGCGAATCCTGTCGCTGGCCGAGCCTGGGGCGGCATTGCGGGCGGCGGCGGGGGTCGAATGGCAGGTTGTGGCCGAAGGGCCTGCGCCGGTTCCGGCCCTGCTGCCGGTCGAGGGCGCGGAGCCTGGAGCCATCCCGCCGGCACGGACCTTGCGGCTGGCGGCCGAGCGTTGTCCCAACCGCCAGGCGGGCGGCGATCCGGCGCTGTGGCTGGCGCGGACGCCCTGGCGGGGCCGCCAAAGCTCGGTCGCGGCGATGGAGCGGACGGGGTCGCGGTTGTCGCCCTGGCTCGTCTGGGGGGCGGTGACGGGCGAGGAGGCCGCGGCGGTTGCCGGGCGCGGGCGGCTGGCGCTGCGCGCGGCGGCGCGGCGGGGGTCGGTCACGCCGCCCGACGAGGGGGCCGGGCTCGCTGCCGCCTGGGCGCGGGGCGAGACAGGTCTGCCCTTCGCCGATGCCTGCCTGCGCTATCTTGCGGCGACGGGCTGGCTGCCTGCACCGCTGCGCGCGATGGTGGTTTCGGTCGCGGCGCATCTGATGGAGGCCGGCCCGCGCGCCGCAGGAGAGGCGCTGGCCCGCGCCTCGACCGATTACGATCCTGCACTGTTGTGGGCCGGGATCTCGGTCGCGCTGGCGCGGCCGGTCGATCCCGTGGCGCTCGGCGAAAGGCTCGATCCCCAGGGCGCGTTCCTGCGCCGCTGGCTGCCGGAACTGGCGGGTGTGCCGGATGCGGCGCTGCATCGGCCCTGGCGCTGGCAGGGGGCGCGGCGCCTGCTGGGGCATCGTTACCCCGAGCCGGTGGCCGATCCGGCAACCGCGTTGCGGGCCTGCCGAAGCGGGCGCGTGGCGAGTGTAGCGATGCCGCCGCGGCGCCGCAACGTGGCCCCGGGGCAACTGCATCTGTCGCTGTAGCGCCGGGCGTCTGGTGCGGCGACCGGGCACTCCCCATATCGGAAACGCATCTGACGGGAGGGCACATATGGCCGTCGTCTATCTTCTGATCATCGGCGCGGCGGCGGGGTTCCTCGCCACCCGCGCCCTGCGGATCGAGGCCGACATTCCGACCACCGTCGCCATCGGCGTCGGCGGTGCGCTGGTCGGCTGGCTGGTCTGGAGGCTGCTGCTGGTGGTAACCGGCTGGCTCGGCGGATTCGTCGCGGCGCTTGGCGGGGCCTTTCTGCTGATCTGGCTGTGGCAGCGCTTCATCCGCCGATCAGCGGGAACCGAGCGCCCTGACCACATCCTTCAGCCGGAACCCGCGCGCGCCCGCATCGCGCCACAGACGCTGCCCCTGCCAGGCGGCGAACAGGATCGCGGCGGATTCGCGGTCCCCTTCGCCACCGCCAAGGCGTGAGGAAAGCGCCGCCTCGACCCGGCCGCGCCAGTTGGTCAGGCGCGCGCGCAGATCGGCGTCGCGCAGGATGGCGGGCAGCAGCGCGCCGGGGTCCGGCAGGTCGTCACCGGCCGCCAGCGCCTTCAGCAGCGCCTGCGCGCCCTTGGCCCCGGGCGGGGCGGCAGTCTCGGCCGCGTCAAGTTGCGCCTCGATCCGGTCTAGCCAGGCGGAAAGCGCGGCCCGCAACATTCCCCGCAAAGTGCCATAGCGCTGCGCCAGCGTCGGCCCGGCCAGGCCCGTCGCCCGCGCGACCGAGGAAAACGCCACCGCCTGTTCGCCCTGCTCGGCGATCAGGCGCAGCACGGCGGCGTAAACCGTGGCATCGGGGATGGAGCGTGGGCGGGCCATGGGGCCAGCATGGCCGAAGCGGGCGACGATGGCAAAGGGTTCAGCGCCCGGGGCGCGGCCGATAGACCGGCAGCCGCCAGCCGAGTGCGATGGCCCCCGCCCGCGCGGCGAAAGTCGCCCCCGCGCAGGCGATCAGCGCCAGATCCCGACCGAGGCCCATCCTCACGGCCGCCACCGCCACCAGCGTGCCCCCAAGGGCGCAGGACACATAGGGCTCGCCCTTCTTCAGCACGAAGGGCACCTCGTTGCAGACCACATCGCGGGCGAGTCCGCCCAGGCAGCCGGTCAGAACGCCCATGACCACGACCGCTGGCGCGCCGAGGCCGAGGTTCAACGCCACCCCTGCCCCCGCCGCGACCGCGACCGCAAGGGCGAAAGCGTCAAGCCATTCCAGCAGGCCCGCGTAACGCCGCTCCAGCAGATGGGCGGTGAAGAAGACCGCGACGGAACACAGCGCCGCATTGGCCAGAAAGCTCGCATCCGCCAGCCACAAAGGCGGGCGGTCGAGAATCAGATCCCGCGCCGTGCCGCCGCCAAGCGCGGTCAGGCAGCCGATGAAGACGAAACCCACGATGTCGAGTTGCGAGCGGCTGGCGACCAGCGCGCCAGTCAGGGCGAAGACCGCGACCGAAGCATGGTCGAGCACCCCGATCAGCGTCATGTCGCGCCCTTCTTGTAGGGCGCCATGCCGGCGCGGGCCAACTCGTCGGCCTTTTCGTTCTCGGCATGGCCCGCATGACCCTTGATCCAGGCCCATGTCACCCGATGCAGCGCCTGCGCCGCGTCGAGCCTTTGCCACAGATCGACGTTCTTGACCGGATCGCGCCCGGAGGTGCGCCAACCGTTGCGCTTCCAGCCGTGGATCCACTGGGTCACACCGTTATTCACATAGGCGCTGTCGGTGACGATGGTCAGCACGGTGGGCCGTCTGAGCGTTTCCAGCGCCGAGATCGCGGCGAGCAGTTCCATGCGGTTGTTGGTGGTCATCGCCTCGCCGCCCGAAAGCTCGCGGGTCTTGACTACCGCCTCGCCCTCGCGGGCGATCAGCAGGACGCCCCAGCCGCCGGGGCCGGGATTGCCGGAGCAGGCTCCGTCGGTATAGGCGAACAGGTCTGGCATGGGGAAGGGGGATACGCGAAACCGGCGGGCGGCGCAAATCGCTTCAATGGAAATTGCAGAGGGTTTTCGGAGGTGGCTGGTCAAACGAATGCGGTGATCCCGAGGCAGATCACCGCCACCGCCGTCTGCGCCACCCGGATCGGCCACCACCAGACCGGCGACAGGCCCTGGCGCCAGAACAGCCAGTCGATCGCCAGCGCGCCAAGGTATCCCGCCGCCAGCAGGATCGCCGCCCCGGTCGGCCCGCCGTTGACGAACAGAAACCCCCAGAGCGCCGGCACGAGCGCCAGCGGTGCGAGCCTGTCGCCCCGACCGCTGCGCAGGGCGAAGCCGAACATCGCGCCCGACAGCACCGCCAGCAGGACAAGCCCGTATTCCAGGCCGATGTAGGGCCCCATAAACCGCGGCCCGACGAGACCGAGGCCAAAGGTCGCGACACGCCGGGACAACTCGCTCGCCGCGCCCCAAAGAAAGGGGACGACCGACAGCACGCCAAGCAGGATCGCGGGTCGCGCGCGGTGGGGCATCAGACGCATCCGCCGCAGGCGGAGGCCGGGACAGGGGCGGACATCTTCGGCACCTCGCAACGGTTTCGGCCGCACGGTCACCGGCCCGGGTCCGAGATTTCCATCCCCCGGCCCGCGCGTCAATGCGCATCGCCGCCCCGTCGCCGCAGCCGGCGCTCCAGCCGCCGCAGCACGAGGCTGAGCCCGACGGTGATCGTCAGATAGATCAGCGCCACGACGTTATAGGTCTCGAAATAACGGAAATTGCCGGCGGCGGCGACTTTGCCCAACTGGGTCACGTCCGTGACGCCCAGCACCGAGACGAGCGAACTGTCCTTCACCATCGCGACGAAATCGTTGCCCAAAGGCGGCAGGATCAGCCGGAAGGCCTGGGGGAAAACCACCAGGCGAAACCGCTGCCGCCCAGAAAGGCCAAGCGCCTTGGCCGCCTCGATCTGGCCCTTGTCGACCGCCAGCAGGCCCGCGCGGAAGATCTCGGCCAGAAAGGCGGCATAGGCCAGCACCAGCGCGATCACCGCCCGGGCGATCAGCGGCACGTCGCGGCTGCGCAGAAGCGCGAACCCCGCCGGCTCCAGCGCCGCATTCGCCGCCCGCACGGCGAAGGGCACCAGGACGAAGGCGACGTAGAGCAGCAGGACGATGATGGGGATGCCCCGCATCACCTCGATGTAAAGCCGCGCCGCCTGGCGCAAGACCAGCCGACGCGACAGCCCCGCCAGCGCGAGTGCGAGGCCCAGCAGGCAGGCCCCGGCGAAGGCCGTCGCCGTCACCGCCGCCGTGACGCCTATCCCCCGGATCAGCAGCGCAAGGATCCGCGCATGGACCGGGCTCGTCGCGATTTCCCACGCGACCCAGCCGCCGATCCCGCACAGGATC
Organism: Rhodobacterales bacterium; assembly: GCA_015654855.1. Classification (GTDB taxonomy): domain Bacteria; phylum Pseudomonadota; class Alphaproteobacteria; order Rhodobacterales; family Rhodobacteraceae; genus JAATGA01. The sequence goes on along the minus strand of JAATGA010000007.1, from coordinate 1,083 downwards.
AGCAGCCACCAGGGAAAATCGCCGTCGTTCCGGGAAGGAGGAGCCAAGACCCGCCGTCACTCGCCGAATTTGTAGTCGATGAACCACTTCTTGTTCAGCGCGGTCAGCGTCCCGTCCCCCTGCATAGCCCCGATCGCCGCATCGAAGGGCGCGACGAGATCGGATCCCTTGGGGAAGATGAAGCCGAAATCCTCCGACGCCAGCGGTTCGCCGACGATCTTCAGCTTGCCGCCCGAGGCTGCGACATAGCCGTTCGCGGCGGTCGAATCCGACAGCGCAAGATCGACATCCCCTGCCGTCAGCGCGGCGAGCCCCGCGCCGAACGTGTCGAATTTGATGACGCGCGCATTATCCTCGTCGCCGTCGAGGATCTCGTAAACCGCCGCGTAAAAGGGCGAAGTGCCTGGCTGCGCCGCGACCAGCAGGTCGGGATCGGCGGCGAAGCCCTTCGCATCGGCGAAGCGCATCTCGTCGCCGCGCACGATCATCAACTGTTCTGACCGCAGATAGGGGATCGAGAAATCCACCTTTTCTGCCCGCTCCTCATTGATGGTGATGCCGGTCGCGCCCAGGTCGTACTGGCCTTCGGCCACCGCCGGGATCATCGCATCCCAACTGGTGTTGGCGATCTTCAGCGTGATGTTCAGCCGTTTGGCGATCTCGGTCAGCGCGTCGTATTCCCAGCCGACGGCCTTGCCGTTCTTGTGTTCAGCCTACGGATATCGGGCTGTCAACTATTGCTATGATGCTTTATGCAACAATGGTCTATTCCGATAAGGTTATCATTACAGGTACGGGAAAAGCTGAAGAAGTAGAGCGATTGATGGACATGTTAGGAATCCTGTTTGGTGGCAAGAAAGCGCTGAAAGAACGACCAAGATGCATAACGATCGTTAATACCAATACACCTCTGCAGTTTGATACAAATATGTTGGAAACAATGATGGTATTCAACAAATACAAGCAGCCTGTAGTCATTGCCGCCGCTTCAATGGCGGGAACAACAGCACCGATGACACTTGCGGGTACAATTGTATTGGCCAATGCGGAGGTACTAGCAGGTATTGCAGTCGCGCAAATGAT
>JAATGA010000490.1 GCA_015654855.1 Rhodobacterales bacterium | reverse complement strand
TTGAATTCGGTGCGGCGGTCGGTGCCTTCGATCTCGACATCCGCGCCGGCGGTACGGCCCCGGGCGTCGTAGACGAAGGCCTGGGCAATGCGGTCGAGCGCGGCCTCCACCTCTTTGGGGCGGTGAGCGACCTCGCGCGCAGGGCGGTCGGGGATGGCCAGCCGGGTGATGCCCCGGTCGTTGATCGCGTCCAGCACCTCGCGCGGGTCCCGGGTGTTCAGGATCACCTCGCGCCGCGCCGGCCAGAAGTCATAGGGTGCGTGCGACCCGCAGCCGCGCCCGACGTGGAAGGCATAGATCTCGGGATAGACCGCACGGCTGGTCCGGCGCGCGGGTCTGGCGTCGTAATAGGCCATCATCGCCGCTTGCAGCAGATGCGTCGCGCCGACACCGCCGACAGGGTCGTCGATCACCAGGCCAAACCGGTCGTGTTCGTGCCAGCCGGGAAACAGATCCGACATCGCTGCCGGCGCATCGCCGATGCGGATGCGGAACATCTCCGTGCGGAGCAGAGCGACGACGTGCATGGAGCAGTCCTCCGGTTCGGGATACGCGCGCGGCGGAGCATAGGGCCGCGCGGAGCCGGGCGGCAAGGGTGGTGCGCGCCCGGCCGGGGCGGGATGGCAGGGTTCAACCGCCGATTTCGCGCGGGACGATGAAATCCTAGGCGACGCCCTGGCCGAAGCCGACCTCGGCCCAGGTCCCGACCTCGAAATCCGCAACCAGCGTCGCGCCGGTCGGATAGCGGTGGAACTCCGTGTTCAGCGGCGCGCGCGAGACGAGGCGGGTGGCGAATTCGGCGATGCCGGGGTTGTGGCCGACCATCATCACCACATCCGCCGCCGGATCCGCCCCGCGCAGCACGGCGAGCATCACGTCCGGCCCGGCATGATAAAGGTTCGGCTTCAGCTTCAGCACGGCCTTGCCCGGCAGTTCCTCGGAAATGCGGGTCCAGGTTTCCCATGTCCGCAGCGCGTCAGAGCACAGCACCTCTTGCGGCAGATAGCCGCGCGAGGTCAGCCACTGGCCCAGATCGGTCGCCGCCGCATTGCCCCTTTCGTTCAGCGGGCGGTCGTGATCCGCCATGGCGGGATCGTCCCAGCTTGATTTGGCATGGCGGGTCAGGATCAGGCGCTTCATTTGTGGAACTGGCTCATGTGATACGCGGATTGTTTCGCCACCCTGCCATAGCTTTGCGATACCGGGCAAGCGCGGCGCACGATGCAGCCGCCGTGGCGGCAATCGGCCCCGGCTGCGGTGTCGAGGAATTCGTGACAGCGCGGCACGTCGTAGCCCGCGCCGGTCAGCGCGCCGGCGGGGCAGGCGGTCAGGCAGGGGCGGGACCCGCAGCTGTCGCAAGGGCGCGTTGCCGGCGGCAGATCCACCGCCTGTTTCAGCGCCAGCGCCCCGCGATACGAGGTCCAGAGGCCGGCACGTTCATGGACAAGCAGCCGCACCGGACTTTCCCAGGCCTGGCCCGAGCGCAGGGCCCAGGAATAGAACGGTCGCCAGGGCGGCCCGCCGAAGGGGAACAGGGCCTTGGCCCGCAGGTCGCAGGCCACACGCCCGATCACCCGTCGAGACCAGCGGTCGACCGGATCGGGCCGACCGTCCAGCCATTCGGGCTGTGCGGTCAGATGCGCCCAGAAGCCCGGCTCGGCCGGGCCGATCAGCAAGAGTGTCGCGGTGCCCTTCGGCAGATCGTCCGCTTCGGTCGCGGCAAAGCCTCCTGTCACCGCCAGCCGGTGCGGCGCAAGGCGCGCCTCGATCCCGGCAAGCGTGACCGGGGGCAGTGTCACGGGGGCGCGCCCACCTGTCAGCGCCGGATGCGCGGTTTCACCCGCGGCTCGGACGAGCGGATCATCGAGCCGAGGCCCTGGTCCGTGAACAATTCCAGCAGACAGGCGTTCGGCACCCGGCCGTCGAGGATGACGGCGGCGCGCACGCCTTCCTCGACCGCCGCAAGGGCGGTTTCGGTCTTGGGGATCATGCCGCCCGAGATCACGCCGCTTTCGATCATCCCGCGCACCTCTTCGGGGGAAAGCTGGGTGATCAGATTGCCGTCGGCGCCCTTGACGCCCGCCACATCGGTCAGAAGCAGCAGCCGGTCGGCCTTCAGCGCGCCGGCGATGGCCCCGGCGGCGGTATCGCCGTTGACGTTGAAGGTCTCGTTATCCTCCATCCCCGTGGCGACGGGAGCGACGACCGGGATGATGCCGGCGGAATAAAGATCGCGCAGCACCTCGACATTCATCTCGACCGGTTTGCCGACGAAGCCGAGCTCCGGGTCGTCGGCGACGCAGACCATCAGATCGTCGTCCTTGCCCGAGATGCCGACCGCGCGGCCGCCCTGATCGTTGATCGCCTGGACGATGCGCTTGTTCACGAGGCCGGACAAGATCATCTCGACCACCTCGACCGTGGCCTTGTCGGTGACCCTTTTGCCGCGCACGAATTCGGACTTGATGCCGAGTTTCGCCAGCATTTCGTTGATCATCGGTCCGCCGCCATGGACGACGACCGGGTTCATGCCGACCTGTTTCATCAGCACGATGTCGCGGGCGAATTCGGCCATGGCCGCATCGTCGCCCATGGCGTTCCCGCCGAACTTCACGACCACGACGGCGCCGGAATAACGTTGCAGATGCGGCAGAGCCTCGGACAGGGTCCTTGCGGTGGCGGCGGGATCGTTCATCTCGGTCTGCTTCTTCATGGGGGCCTCGGGCGGGATGCGCGCCTTTGGTAAGGCCAATGCGGCGATATGCCAAGTGACTTGGGCCATTGCCCGGGCTTTCCTTTCGCCGCGCCGCAGCCTACCTTTGCCCCATCGCGAGGAGGCCCATATGTCGGACCAGAAGACCATCGTCCTGACCGGAGCCAGCCGCGGCATCGGCCACGCCACCGTCAAGCGCTTTTCGCGCGAGGGGTGGCGGGTTCTGACCTGCTCGCGCCAGCCCTTCGATCCGCGCTGCCCCTGGCCGGGCGGCGAGGAGAACCATATCCAGATCGACCTTGCCAGCCCCGACGCCACCATCGCGGCCATTTCCATCATCAAGGACAAGATCGGTGGCAGGCTCGACGCGCTGGTGAACAATGCCGGCATCTCGCCCAAAGGGCCGGGGGGCAGCCGGCTGAACACGCTGGAAACCGATCTGCGGACCTGGGGGCTGGTGTTCCATGTGAACTTCTTCGCCTCGATCGTGCTGGCGCGCGGGCTGAAGGACGAGCTTTCGGCGGCGAAAGGCTCGATCGTCAACGTGACCTCGATCGCCGGGGTCCGGGTCCATCCTTTCGCCGGGGCGGCCTATGCGACCTCGAAGGCGGCGCTGGCGGCGCTTACCCGCGAGATGGCGGCCGATTTCGGGCCGCTGGGCGTGCGCGTAAACGCCATCGCGCCGGGCGAGATCGATAACGCGATCCTGTCGACCGGCAACGACAAGATCGTGCAGACAATCCCGCTGCGCCGGCTGGGGGCGCC
>JAATGA010000459.1 GCA_015654855.1 Rhodobacterales bacterium | reverse complement strand
TGCTGCGGCTGATCCATGCGCCCCGCCCGGTGCGGCTCCACAGATCGGTCAGCGCGCCAAAGACCACCCAACCGCCAAGCGCCGCCCCGACCGGCGCCAGCGCCGACTGCCCGGTCTGCACCGACAGCGCCAACACGCCGCAGGCCAGCGCCAGCGCCAGCGCGCCCCAGAGCGGGCGCAGGGTGCGTTTCAGCTGCGGCGCGCGTTTCCAGGGCAACAGGCTGCCCGCCGGCAGAAGCACCGCCACGCCGATCATGAAGGGGGTGAAGGCCGCGTTGAAGAATGGCGCCCCCACCGACAGCTTGCGCGCCCACAGCATCTCGGCCACCAGCGGCCAGATCGTGCCGATGAAGACGACGAAGGCCGCGACCGCCAGCAGCAGATTGTTGGCGACCAGCGCGCCCTCGCGGCTGACGGGGGCGAAGACGCCTTTCGCCTCCATCGCGCCGGCGCGGGCCGCGAACAGGGTCAGCGCGCCGCCGATGAAGAAGGCCAGGATCGCCAGGATGAACACCCCCCGATCTGGGTCGTTGGCGAAGGCATGGACCGAGGTGATCACGCCGGACCGCACGATGAAGGTGCCGATCAGGCTGAACCCGAAGGCCAGGATCGACAGAAGGATCGTCCAGGACTTCAGCGATTCGCGTTTCTCGACCACGATGGCGGAATGCAGCAGCGCGGCGGCGATCAGCCAGGGCATGAAGCTGGCGTTCTCCACCGGGTCCCAGAACCAGAACCCGCCCCAGCCAAGCTCGTAATACGCCCACCACGACCCGAGCGCGATGCCGATGGTCAGAAATACCCAGGCGGCGAGCGTCCAGGGCCGCACCCAACGGCCCCAGGCGGCGTCGACCCGCCCCTCGATCAGGGCGGCGACGGCGAAGGAAAAGCTCATCGAAAGCCCGACATAGCCGAGGTAGAGGAAGGGCGGATGGAAGGCCAGGCCCGGATCCTGCAACAGCGGGTTCAGATCCTCGCCGTTCATCGGCGGTTCCGCCAGCCGCAGGAACGGGTTCGAGGTGAACAGCAGAAAGGCGAGGAAGGCCACGCCGATCGTGCCCTGCACCGACAGCACCCGCGCCTTCAACGTGGCCGGCAGGTTGCCCCCGAAAGCCACCGCCGAGGCGCCGAAGATCGCCAGGATCAGCACCCACAGCAGCAGCGAGCCTTCGTGGTTCCCCCAGACGCCGGACACCTTGTAGAGCATCGGCTTGAGCGTATGCGAATTCTCCACCACCAGTTTCAGCGAGAAATCCGAGGTGACGAAGGCCCAGGTCAGCACGGCAAAGGCGTAGAGGATCAGGAACATCTGCGCCACCGCCGCCGCATCGCCCGCCGCCATCAGCGCCCCGTCGCGGCGATATGCCCCGACCATCGGCAACACGGCCTGGATGCAGGCCACGGCCAGCGCCAGCACAAGGGCGAAATGTCCCAGTTCGACGATCATCGGGTGGTGGCCCTCCTGGCTGCCTCGGACCATTCTAGGCGCAGGCGCGGCGCAAGGCCATGCCCTGCGCGCCTTGGTCGCGGGGCGGGCGACATCCGCCCCGCCCGAAAGATTTTTCGCGCCGATCCGGCATTTGCCCCTTGCGCGCCCGGTGACGCTTTTATAAATCCCCGCTCGTTCAGACGGTGCGGGCGTAGCTCAGGGGTAGAGCATAACCTTGCCAAGGTTAGGGTCGTGAGTTCGAATCTCATCGCCCGCTCCATTTGGACCAGACGAAAAGGGTCGCCCCTCGGGGCGGCCCTTTCGCTTTGCGGGGTCATTCGTTCCGGCCCGATACACCTGTCAGACAGATCCGTCGGAACGTCCCGGACGATCATGGCGGCGGGCGGGCGGCACCGTGCCCTGTCGCGCGCCCCCTCGCCTCCGCCCTTGCGATCTTCCCAACCGCGCCCTGCACGCCTATAACCCCCGCGAACCCGAAGCCCCGAGAGGTCCGCCCATGCGCAAGGCCGAAGTCACCCGCACCACAGCCGAGACCGACATCCGCGTCTCGGTCGACCCGGACGGCACCGGCGCGGCCAGGATAGCAACCGGCGTGGGCTTCTTCGACCATATGCTGGACCAGCTCGCCCGCCACTCGCTGATCGACATCGCGGTCGAGGCCAGGGGCGATCTGCATATCGACGACCACCACACGGTCGAGGATGTGGGGATCGCGCTCGGCCAGGCGCTGACGAAAGCCGTGGGCGACAAGCGCGGCATCCGGCGGTATGGCCATTTCCGGCTGGCGATGGACGACGCCCAGGTGGCGGTGGCGCTCGACCTGTCGGCGCGGCCGTTCCTCGTATGGAACCTGCCCTTCCCGACGCAGAAGATCGGCAGCTTCGACACCGAACTGGTGCGCGAGTTCTTTCAGGCGCTGTCGACCCATGGCGGGATCACCCTGCATGTCGATCTGATCCACGGGATCAACAGCCACCATATCGCCGAGGCGACGTTCAAGGCCGTGGCGCGGTCCCTGCGCATGGCGGTCGAACGCGACCCGCGCATCGGCGACGCGCTGCCCTCGACCAAGGGCGCGCTGTAGCGAGCCGCGCCGCCGCCGGGGCGGCGCGCCGATATTCGCGACAGGACCCGGGTCCTGTCGCGGAAACCTGATCCCCGAGCGGAGGGCGAAAGATGGGCCTGACGGCACTTGTCGATTACGACAGCGGCAACCTGCATTCCGCCGCCAAGGCGTTTCAGCGCATGGCGGACGAGACCGACGCGGGCGAGGTCATCGTGACCTCGCGCCCCGAGGATGTGGCGCGCGCCGACCGGATCGTCCTGCCGGGTGACGGGGCCTTTCCGGCCTGCCGCCGCGCGCTCGGGGAACATGGGGGCCTGTTCGAGGCCATCGACGAGGCGGTGACGCGGGGCGGCCGCCCCTTCCTCGGCATCTGCGTGGGGATGCAGATGCTCGCGACCTGGGGGCGGGAATACGAGGACACGCCCGGATTCGGCTGGATCGGCGGCGAGGTCGTGCGGATCGCCCCCGCCGACCCCGCGCTGAAAGTGCCGCACATGGGCTGGAACGATCTGGTGATTGATCACCCTCACCCGGTGCTCGACGGCATCGAAACCGGCGATCACGCCTATTTCGTCCACTCCTACCATTTCCGCGTCGATGACCCGGCGGAGCGGCTGGCCCATGTGGATTATGCCGGCGCGATCACCGCCATCGTGGGGCGCGACAATATCGTCGGCACCCAGTTCCACCCCGAGAAAAGCCAGCGCACCGGGTTGCGGCTGATCGCCAACTTCCTCGGCTGGCGTCCGTGACGGACCTTGCCGCGATCCTGTCGCGGATCGGCGCGCGGATCGCCGAAGCGAGTGATCGCGGCCGGGTCGCGGATTACATCCCCGAGCTTGCCCATGTCGACCCGGCCCGCTTCGGCATTGCCGTGGCGCTCCCCTCGGGCGATGTGCTGACAGCGGGCGATGCGGAGACGGGATTCTCGATCCAGTCGATCTCCAAGGTCTTCACCCTCGCCCTGGCGCTCGGCCGGCTGGGCGACACGCTGTGGCGACGGGTCGGACGCGAGCCTTCGGGATTCGCCTTCAACTCGATCCTGCAACTGGAGACCGAGCGCGGCATCCCGCGCAATCCGTTCATCAACGCGGGCGCCCTCGTGGTGACCGATGCGATCCTCGCCGGCCACCCGCCGCGCGAGGTGCTGGGCGAGATCCTGCGCTTTATCCGCACCGCCTCGGGCGATGAGCGCATCACCATCGACCGCGCCGTCGCCCGGTCGGAAAGCGAGACCGGCCACCGCAACCGGGCGCTGGCGCATTTCATGGCCGCGCAAGGCAATATGGTGAACCCGGTCGAGCGGACGCTCGGCACCTATTTCCACCAATGCGCGATTGAAATGTCCTGCGTGCAGCTGGCGAAGGCCGGGCGGTTCCTCGCCGGGTTCGACAAGATGATCGCACCCTCGCGGGTGCGGCGGATCAACGCGCTGATGCTGACCTGCGGGCATTACGACGCCTCGGGTGATTTCGCCTGGCGGGTGGGGCTGCCGGGGAAATCGGGGGTCGGCGGCGGCATCCTCGCGGTGGCGCCGGGCCGCGCCTCGGTCGCGGTCTGGTCGCCGGGACTGAACGCGCAAGGCAACTCCAAACTCGGCACCGAGGCGATGGAGATGCTGGCGCGCGAGGCCGGCTGGTCGGTCTTCGGCTGAGCACGGAGTTCAGACGAGCGCAGGGTCCGAGGGCCCCGCGCACGCCTTTCCCCGCGCCGTCGCATCCGCGCCGGCTCAAAGTGCCTCCGGCGGGGATATTTGGGCAGAGAGGATGGGGCTATTGCACCCGTTTCCACGTCTGTTTCGAGCAGATCAGGCCACCGGCGATGCAGCCCGACAGCTTCATCGTATTCCCCGAAAGCGCGATGGTGCCGTAATAGGTCTTGCCGTTCGAGGGACGCCAGACCTTGCCCTCGTAATTGCCGCCGCCCTGGGGGGCCATGTCGATGACAAGGGTTTTGCCCTGGTTTTCGGATTTGTATTCCTTGCCGTCCCTGAAGCTGCGGCTGATCTTGCCGCAGAAATTCGGGCCGCAAGGGGCCATGGTGACATGGGCATAGGCGCCCGCGTCCTCCTGTGTCTGCCAGATGCCTTCGACCGGGTCGGCGGCAGCCGCCGTCGCCATGCCCAACAAGACCGCAGCCGCCAGCGCGGCGCGTTTTTGGATGTTCATCCGGGCCTCCTCTCCCTTGGATGTGCGAGGGGGATGATCGGGGCCGAATCGCGAGCCATGCAAGCGTGACGTGGGGTCGCGCGCCGGGCGCGCATAAGGTTGCGCCGCCGCGCGGGCCGTGCCAAAGACGCGCCGTTCCCGGGCCGATCCGACCGGGCCGCGACCCGAACCTTCGATCCTGCCTGCGAAAGGTGCCGCCATGATCCTTTATCCCGCCATCGACCTGAAGGACGGCAAATGCGTGCGCCTCCTGCGCGGAGAGATGGCGGCGGCAACCGTCTTCGGCGACGATCCGGCGGCCCAGGCGGCAAAGTTTCAGGACGCCGGTTGCGAATGGCTGCACCTCGTCGATCTGAACGGCGCCTTCGCCGGGCAGCCGGTGAACGCGGCGGCGGTCGAGGCGATCCTCGCCCGCGTCACGGTGCCCGCGCAGCTTGGCGGCGGCATCCGCGACATGGCGACGATCGCGCTCTGGCTGGAAAAAGGCCTGGCCCGGGTGATCCTCGGCACCGTGGCGGTGGAAAACCCCGACCTGGTGCGCGAGGCGGCCCGCAGCTTCCCCGGCCGGGTCGCCGTCGGCATCGACGCCCGCAAGGGCCGCGTCGCGACCCGGGGCTGGGCCGAGGAAACCGATGTAATGGCCACCGACCTCGCCCGCAGCTTCGAGGATGCC
>JAATGA010000403.1 GCA_015654855.1 Rhodobacterales bacterium | reverse complement strand
GGATCTGAAATTTCGAAAACTGCGGCGCTGGTCGACCATGTGGCCGCCGAAATCCGCGGCGAGGGCGTTGAGGTAGAGCATGTAACATTGCGCAGTCTGCCGCTGGAGCCGATGCTGCGCTATCCGGTCGCCGATCCCGCGCTGCTTGCTTTGAACGACAAGCTGCAAAAGGCGGACGGGCTCATCATCGCGACCCCGATCTATAAAGCCTCCTTTTCAGGTCTGCTCAAAATCTTCCTCGATCAGTTGCCGCAATTTGCCCTGGCCGGGAAGACAGTGCTTCCCTTGGCGACCGGCGGCAGCATTGCTCATGTGCTGGCGCTGGATTTCGCGCTGCGCCCCGTGCTGCAGTCGATGGGCGTCCGTCATGCCGTGCAGGCACATCTGGTGCTTGAGGCAACGATAGATATGACGGACGGCTTCCGCCTCGCGCCCGAGGCCGCCGCTCCGCTACGCGAGGCGATCAGCCACTTCACCCATTCGATGGCCACCGCCGACAGCCGGCAGCTTTTCGGGCACCCGCGCCCCGAAAGGGCCGCCTTTACCGCACCACAGCAGAGCCCGGCCTCTGCCTGAACCAGTTTCACAAGGCCGCGGTGTTGTCTGCGGCGACGGAGAGACCTGCCATGACCACACAGCCGAGAATCATGCACATGGGCGCCTTTGTCCTGGGCGCGGGGCACCATATTGCCGGCTGGCGCCTGCCAGGCGCGCAGGCCGGGGCCGAGAACTTCGAGCTTCTGAAGCATATCGCTCAGACAGCCGAGCGCGGCAAATTCGACTTGTTCTTCCTCGCCGATGCGCTGAACACCTCGCCCACGATGCACCCGTCTATGGTCGTCCGGCTCGAGCCTCTGACGCTGCTGTCGGCCCTTGCGATGTGTACGAAAAACATCGGCCTCGCGGCGACGGCCTCGACCACCTACTCGCATCCCTACAACCTGGCGCGGATGATCTCGTCGCTGGACCACCTGAGCAACGGACGGGCGGCCTGGAACATCGTCGCCGGGGCCTTCCCCGCCGCGGCCGCGAATTTCGGCCTGAAAGAACACCCCGAACACAGCGAGCGCTACAGGATCGCGGGCGAGTTCGTTGAGGTCATGAAAGGCCTATGGGACAGCTGGGAAGACGGTGCGGTGCCGATGAATGCGGCCACGGGGCAGTTCGTGGACGCCTCGAAGATGCACACCCTCGACCATCACGGGGCGCATTTCGATGTCAAAGGGCCGCTCAACATCAGCCGTTCGCCGCAAGGCTACCCGGTGCTGATTCAGGCCGGGGCCTCGGAAATCGGGCGGGATCTGGCGGCCTCGACGGCCGAGATCGTCTTTGCCGTCTTGCAGGATCTGCAAACGGCGCAGGACTTTGCGACGGACATGCGCGGCCGCGTGAAAAAGTTCGGCCGCGATGTCGGTCATATGAAAATCATGCCGGGCGTCTGCCCGATTGTCGGCGAGAGCGAGGCCGATGCCCGCGCCAAGCTTGCCCGGTTGGGCGAGATGTCGGATGCCGCGACCGCGTTGCGCGTTTTGTCCGAACGGCTGGGCCACGATCTCGATCAGTTCGATCTGGATGCTCCGTTGCCGCCGCTGCCGCCCTCGGGGATGATGCAGGGCCATGCGGTCACGCTGACCAAATTGGCGGCTGAAAAGAACCTGACGCTGCGGGAACTGCGCGATTTCACCTCGGCTGCGATGGGCCACCGGCTGCTTTTGGGCACGCCCGAGCAGATCGCCGACGGGCTGGAAGAGTGGTTCGCGGCGGGCGCCGCCGATGGCTACAATCTGATGCCTCCCTATTTCCCCGGCGCCTTCGACGATTTCGTCGATCATGTCGTACCGGTGCTGCAAAAACGGGGCCTGATGCGGACGGAATATGTCGGTACCACATTGCGTGACCATCTGGGACTGCCGCGACCGGCACATCCTGCGGCCACTGCGGCGGCGGCAGCCGTCGCCCACTAAGATCCATATCGGAGACAGAACTTGAAAGTTGCATTTATCGGTCTCGGTGTAATGGGATTTCCCATGGCTGGTCACCTGAGCACCAAAGGACATGAGGTTACCGTCTACAACCGCACCGTGGCCAAGGCGGTCGACTGGGCGGAAAAGTTTGGCGGAGCATTTGCCGAAACGCCGGCAGAGGCGGCCACGGGCGCCGAAGTGGTCTTTACCTGCGTAGGCAATGATGACGACCTGCGCTCGGTGGTTCTGGGCGAAAAGGGTGCCTTTACCGGAATGTCGGCCGGCGCGATCCTGGTGGACAACACCACCTCATCGGCCGAGGTGGCGCGCGAACTCGCGCTGAAGGCGGCAGAAAAAGGCCTCGCCTTCGTGGATGCGCCGGTTTCCGGCGGTCAGGCCGGCGCCGAAAACGGCGTGCTGACCGTGATGTGCGGCGGCGGCGAAGAGGATTTCGAACGAGCGCGCCCGGCGATCGAAGCCTTCGCCCAGAAGGTTCAGCTGATGGGGCCGGTCGGCAGCGGTCAACTGACCAAAATGGTAAACCAGATCTGCATCGCCGGCCTGGTGCAGGGCCTTTCCGAAGGGCTGCATTTCTGCAGGCACGCGGGGCTCGACATCGAGAAGGTTGTCGATGTCATCTCGCTTGGGGCCGCGGGCTCCTGGCAGATGAAAAACCGGCATGTGACCATGAAAAACAGCCAGTACGAATTCGGTTTTGCCGTCGACTGGATGCGCAAAGACCTGAAGATCGTGCTGGACGAGGCGCGCAAGAACGAGGCACGGCTGCCGGTGACCGCCCTGGTCGACCAATTCTATGCCGAAATTCAGGCGATGGGCGGCGGACGGTGGGATACTTCGTCGCTGCTGCGCAGGCTCGATGCCAGATAAGATCCGCACCGCCGTTCACGATCCGTCTGCCATCGGGATTGTGGCGACGTGAATGGTTCAGTAAGGGATCAGAGGAATGTCGGCTTGGCGGACAGCCGCCGGGGCAAAGCCACAACTACAGACGCAGGGCGGCACGCCCCTTCACGGGGGGCTCCGCTTAACTGTTCACGGGTCCAGATCCCAGATTTCGCCACGCAGCCTGATGTCATGTAAAAAGCATTCCCGATACCTGCCTGCCCCTTCGGCCTGGTCTCTTCCGGTTCGGTGGCTGGTGCTGGCGCTTGTATCTGCCTGTCTTGGCATCGCGCTGGAACTGATCGGCCTGTCGGCGGCCTTTCTTCTGGGCCCGATGATCGCGGCCATCCTCCTGTCGGTTGTCAGCGGGCCTGTGCGGATTTCTCATCATGCGCAACTGGCGGCGCAGGGGGTTGTCGGGGTTATGATCGCCAGCGCTCTGCCGCCGACGGTCTTTCACGAAATGGCCAGCGACTGGCCGGTGTTTCTGGTCGGCGTCAACTTCACGATCGTCGCCTCCGGCGTGCTTGGCTGGCTGCTTTACCGACTGCGTGTCATGCCCGGAACGACGGCAATCTGGGGCTCGGCGCCCGGTGCCGCCACGGTCATGACGTTGATGTCCGATGCCTATGGCGCGGACATGCGACTTGTGGCGCTGATGCAATATTTGCGGGTCGTGGCCTGCGTACTGGCGACGACGTTGATTGCGCGGCTTCTGGGCCTGCATTCCGCAGCCGTAGATCGGCCGGAAACCGTCTGGTTTCCGGGTGGTGAGGCGTGGATTTCCTTGCCTGAGGCGCTTTGCGTGGTGCTGGCGGGCATCGTGATCGGCACGCGCCTGCGCGTTCCGGGCGGGGCGATGATGGTTCCGATGATGATAGGGGTGTTCGCCAAGGTGCTGGGTCTGCCCATATCGCTGTCCATGCCGATGCCGGTGCTTGCGCTGGCCTTTGCTGTGGTTGGCTGGGGCATCGGGATGCGCTTTACGCGTGGCGTGCTGCGCCATGCGTTGGCGTTGTTCCCCTATCTGCTGCTGTCGACGATGACACTGATCCTGGTCTGCGGGGCCTTTGGCTATGTTCTGGCGCAGTTCGCGAATGTCGATCTGCTGACGGCCTATCTGGCGACCAGTCCCGGCGGCGCGGATTCCGTGGCCATTATCGCGTCGTCTACGCAGGCGGATATGCCCTTCATTACCGTGATGCAGGTTCTGCGGTTCTTCACCGTGTTGGTGGTCGGCCCCGGACTTGCCGG
>JAATGA010000039.1 GCA_015654855.1 Rhodobacterales bacterium | reverse complement strand
GGTGCTGGCGCTGCCTTACATGTATCGCGCCGTCGATACGGGGATGCGCACCATCGACGTGGCCACCCTGACCGAGGCGTCGCAATCCCTGGGCGCCGGGTGGATCACGATCCTGGGCCGGGTGATCCTGCCGAACGTCATTCCGGCGGTGCTGTCGGGGGCATTTCTGACCTTCGCCATCGTCATCGGCGAATTCACCCTCGCCGCCCTGCTGAACCGGCCGGCCTTCGGCCCCTATCTCGCCCGGATCGGGGCCAACAAACCCTATGAACCCTTCGCCCTGTCGGTGATCGCCTTCGGCATCACCTGGGGCTGCATGGGCCTGATCCAGCTTGCCAACCGTTTCTCGAAACACACGAAAGCCGCCGCCCGATGAGTTTCCTCGAAATCTCCCATCTGGAAAAATCCTTCGGCGCGAACCGCGTGGTCAAGGATTTCAACCTCAGCGTCGGCAAGGGCGAGTTCATCTCGCTGCTGGGGCCTTCGGGCTGCGGCAAGACGACGGTGCTGCGCATGGTCGCGGGGTTCGAGACGCCGACCTCGGGCGCCATCACCATCGACGGCAAGGATATGACCGGCCTCAAGACGGCAAAGCGCAACGTCGGCATGATGTTCCAGGCCTATGCCTTGTTCCCCAACCTGACAGTGGCGGACAACGTGGGCTTCGGGCTGAAGGTCGCGGGAATGCCGCGCGCCGAACGCGAGGCCCGCGTGGCCGAGATGCTGAAGCTGATCGGTTTGCCGGATCTGGGCGGGCGCTATCCGTTCCAGATGTCGGGCGGGCAGCAGCAGCGGGTGGCCCTTGCCCGCGCATTGGCGCCGAAGCCGCGCGTCCTGTTGCTGGACGAGCCGCTGTCGGCGCTCGACGCCAAGGTCCGCGTCAGCTTGCGCAATGAAATCCGCGACATCCAGCGCGAGTTGGGGATCACCGCGATCTTCGTCACCCACGACCAGGAAGAGGCTTTGTCGATCTCCGACCGGATCGTGGTGATGAACGGCGGCATCGCCGAGAAGGTGGGCGAGCCGCACGAGATCTACAATCGCCCCGCGACGAAGTTCGTGGCGAATTTCGTCGGCACGCTGAACACGTTCGAGGGACTGGTCGGCCCCGGCGGACAGGTCACCGTCGGCGGCCTGCCCGTCACCCTGACCGAGCGGCCCGCCCTGCCCGCCGGTTCGACCGTCACCCTCGCCCTGCGGCCGGAAGCCCTGCGCCTCGGCCGGGCCGAGGGGCGCGAGGTCACCCTGCCCGCCCGCATCGAAGAGGTACACTTCCTCGGCTCGGTCATCCGGCTGCGCGCGGCCGCGGCGGGCTCGCATGTCTCGCTCGACACGTTCAACCGCGCCGACACCCCGCCCCCGCCGGTCGGAACCGAAACCGAGATCAGCTTTTCGGGCCGTGACGCCATCGTGCTCGCCGCGTGAGCGGGACCATAGCGGCCGCCTATAACGCGGCCAGCACCCGCGCGACCTGGATCTCGACCGGCAGATCAGCGGGCACGGCGATGGCGTGTTCCTCCGGCCCCGGCATCTCGAACGTGGCAAGCTGGCTGTCGAGCAGCGAGGCCGGCATGTAGTGGCCCTGCCGCGCCGCCAATCGCGCGGCGATCAGGCTGCGCGGCGCGACCGGCAGGATGAAGCGGACCCCCGCCACCCGGCGCAACCGGTCGCGATAGACCCGCCGCAGGGCCGAACAGGCGACGACCACCGGGAGTGGCCCCGTCTCCAGCGCCGCAGCCACCCGGTCGAGCCAGGGGGCGCGGTCGGCATCCGTCAGCGCGATACCGGCGGCCATCCTGTCGCGGTTTTCGGCCGGGTGCAGATCGTCGCCATCGACGAAGCGCCCGCTCAGCGCCCGCGCCAGCGCCGCGCCAAGCGTCGATTTCCCCGCGCCCGACACGCCCATCACCACGATCCTGGCCGTTTCGCCGTCCATCGCAGCCCCCTCCCCTCGCCTCCGCCGGTCACCCTCTGCCGCCAGCCCGCAGGCGTGGCCCATTATCCCGCTTCGCCGGGAAAGCTGCAAACCCCGTCCGTTTGCGCAAACATATCTGCGCGACCGCCCGCGCGCAGGGGTTTCCTTCCCCGGGTGCGCGCCCTAGCTTGTCGGCGACAGAACAATGGAGGTTCCCGGCCATGACTGAAGCCACGATCGGCCTGATCGGCCTTGGCACCATGGGCGCGGCGCTCGCGCTCAACATCGCCGAAAAGGGGTTCGACATCGCGGTCTGGAACCGCACCGCCCATGTCACCCGCGACTTCGCCGCCAATGCCGGCGCGCTCGCCCCCCGGATCGTGCCGACCGAGACGCTGGCCGATCTGGTCGCCGCGATCACGCCGCCCCGCGCCATCATCCTGATGGTGCCCGCCGGTGCCGCCGTCGACCAGCAGATCGCCGCGCTGCGCCCGCTGCTCGGTCCCGGCGATCTGATCATCGACGCCGGAAACTCGGATTTCCACGACACAGACCGCCGCGCAGCCGCCGATGCGGCCTTCATGGGCATCGGCGTTTCGGGCGGAGAGGAAGGCGCGCGCCACGGCCCCGCGATCATGGGCGGCGGCCGGCCCGAACTTTGGGCGCGGGTCGAACCCGTCCTGTCGGCCATCGCCGCCCGGTATGAGGGCGATCCCTGCGCCACCTGGATGGGCCAGGGCGGCGCGGGCCATTTCGTCAAGATGGTGCATAACGGCATCGAATACGCCGATATGCAGATGATCGCCGAGGTCTACGGCATCCTGCGCGACGGCCTGGGGCTTTCGGCCGCAGAGGTCGCCCCGGTCTTCGAGCACTGGAACGCGGGCCCCTTGCAAAGCTATCTGATCGAGATCTCGGCCAGGGTCGCGGTCGCGACCGATCCCGAAACGGGCGGCGCAATGCTGGACGTGATCCTCGATGCGGCGGGCCAGAAGGGCACCGGCCGCTGGACCGCGATCGAGGCGCAGCACCTCGCCGCCCCCGTCCCCGCGATCGAGGCAGCGGTCGCCGCGCGCAACCTGTCGTCGCGCCTGGCCGAACGGGTCGATGGCGAGGCCCTGTTCGGCGCGGCACCCGTCAGGCTCGCCCCCGGCACGCTGAGCGAGGCGGATCTGGAGGGCGCGCTGATCGCTGGCAAGATCATCTGCTATGCGCAAGGCTTCGCCATGATCGCCGCGGCGGGCGAGGCTTTCGGCGCGCCGCTGCCGCTGCCGGCCATCGCGCGCAACTGGCGGGCGGGCTGCATCATCCGTTCGGCGATGCTGAACGACATGGCCCAGGCCCTTGGCGAAAACCCCGGCCGCAACCTGATCTTCGCGCCCTTCTTCGCGGATCTGGTCCGCACCCATGCCCCCGCCCTGCGCAAAACGGTCGCCGCCGCCGCCACGGCGGGCCTGGCGCTGCCCGCGCTGTCCTCGGGCCTCGCCTGGTTCGACACGATGCGCACGGCGCGCGGCACGGCGAACATGATCCAGGGCCTGCGCGACTTCTTCGGCGCGCATGGGTTCGAGCGGCTGGACCACCCCGGCGAAACCGGGCTGCATGGCCCTTGGGCGGGCCACGACCTCTGATCCGCCAAATGCATGGGGACCCCGGCCCCGACCTGGCTGCGACACCCCAGGCGGCGGCCGCCCCTCCGCCCGGAGCGTCCTGCCGACGACCGCCCTTGCCTGCCCGGTCCGCAACGCCTATCTTGATCGACGGCGGGTTCTGCCCCTCTCGTGCCAGACACATTTTCCAGTGGCCGATAAGCACTTCCGAGGGGGCTGGCTCTGCCGGGATCTTGGTCCCGGTATCTGGCGCCCACCTGACACGTCAGGCTCTCGGGAAACTCACGTCTTCACGGCTGCCGCGGTTCCCGCCACTTTCTACCCCCGCAATGCGAAAAGGGGCGGGTTTCCCCGCCCCTTCGCCGTTTCGATACCGGTCCGGGATCAGAACCCGTAGACCAGCGACACGCCCAGCTTGTTGTCCGTGCGGATCGCGCGGCTTTCGTTATAGTCGGTCAGATAGCTGATCCGGGTCGCGAAGCCCTGGGCCATGCGGAAGTTCAGGCCCAGGTCGTTGTTGACCCGCAGCGCCGATTCCGAGTTCAGAACGTCGGTGTCCATCGTCACGAAGATATCGTCCGAGAACGATTTGAAGAACCGCGACGAGGCGATGACGCCGGCCTCGGTGTCGCTGCTGTCGTCGCCGTATTTCAGATAGCTGATGCCGACGCCGGCCTGGACGCGCCAGGTCATGTCGGGTTCGTTGAACACGCGCCAGCCCGGACCCACGCCGAGGAAGGCGTCCTGCTTGACCTTATCGGCCAGCCCGGTGCCGTCGGCGATGTCATCGTCCGTCAATTCGTCGGCCAGGCCATCCGTGACGACGCGCCCGAGGATAAAGCCGTAGAACCGGTCGTTGAAGTAGTAGTTGAAGTCATAGACGCCGAAGACATCCTTCTGGGTCGACTGGTTATCTTCCTCGGTGAAATCCAGCGCCATCGAGATGGTCTGGACCATCGGGCCGCTGGCATAGCGCAGGCGGGTGCCGAGCGTGAACTCCTGGCTTTCGTTGTTGCCGGTCTTGCCGGAATAGCCAAGCGCCGCGCTGCCCGACAGGCCGGGCTTGTATTCGGGGTTGCCGAAACGTGCGGCATCGTTCGAACGGTCGAGGTCCTCCTGCACATCGGTTTCGATGTCCTCGATACGATCGTCGATGGTGTCGACGCCGGTGATCATGTTTTGCGCATGAACGCCAGCGCCGCCGAGAAGGAGGGCCAGCGACGAGACGCCGGCGATACGGGAGAACTTTTTCATCATTTATCCTTTTCACTCGAGACCACCGCGCCAGGCTTTCGTCATCGACAAAGCTGCCACAACCCTGCGCGGGTCGGGAACACAGCTAGGGTTCGCCGGTCGGGGGAAAAGGGACCACAACCAATGGCGTTTCCTCACAGCGGAATGCCGCGTGCAGCGAGCGCGCTGCCTGCGACAAGTCGCGCAGGGACTGAAACATTACGGCTGTATGACGCGGGGTCACTGCGTGATGCGTGGCCGCGAGGACACGGTTGCCCGTTCGAGGCCTGCAAGGCCGATCAGGGCGAAAAAATCGGGATGGCCCGGCCCTGCGACCCGGCGCGGACCGCTCGACTGCGGTGTCCGCGCGAAAAGCCGGTGCGTTTATGCTCTGCGCAGCGCACGGCCCGACGCGACGGAAACGGGCGCGGCGGCCTCCGGTGCGATCTGCCCCCCGGGGTCGGCGGGGCCTGCCTGTCAGGCGCGGCGCGCGGCGACGGGAACCTTCACCGGCTCGGCCAGCACGGGCGCGGGGGTCTTGCGGCCGCCAGGGGGCGTGCCCTCCGGCTCGGCCATCGCCATGATGCGGATCGCGAACTGCACGCCCGCGAAGACAAGCCCGTTGAACATGAACAGCATCCCCGCCGCCAGCCACCCCGCCGGGCTGGCCGCGACCAGCCGGCCAAGGCCCGCGACGTTCAGCCAGATCAGCGCGGCGACGAAGACCGCCGACAGCGCGAAGCCAAGCGCGATGTTGACCAGATAAAGCCGCACGAGTCGGGGCATGGCCCAGTCCTGTGATTGCATCGGGGACGGTCCATCCTGCCACGCGCCCCGCCCCTCTGCCAAGCGGACGGGACTGCGGCGCATTGTCCCGAGGCGGGCCAGCGCGCGGCGCAGAGATCGGGGAGGGTCGGCAAGACAGGGACCGGGCCTGGCGGGACCCCAAATCCGGGGGTGCGGGTCAGAACGCGCCCGGCTTCGCCTCATGCGCCATATGGTCCAGCACGGCATTGACGAATTTCGGCTCTTTGCCTTCGGGAAAAAAGGCGCGGGCGACATCGACGAATTCGGTGATCACCACCTTGGGCGGCGTGTCCATCCCGACCAGCTCGCCCCCCGCCGCGCGAAACAGCGCCCGCAGCACCGGGTCGATCCGGTCGATCGGCCATTTGGCCACCAGCGCCCGGTCGGTCAACTGGTCGACCTTCGCCTGCCAGTTCACCGCATTATCGACCAGCGAGCGGAAATGGTTCGCATCGCCCTCGGCCATTTCCTCGCCCGTCTCCAGCGTCTCGCCAAAGCGGAAATCGAGGAATTCGCGCACGACGCGTTCAACCGTCTGCTGCGAGACTTCCATTTGATACAGCGCCTGCACCGCGTAAAGGCGGGCGGCGGAACGCATCTGCTTCTTGTCGGTCATGCGCGGAAGGTCTCGGGGCTGGCGGGGCGGAAGCCGATACCCCGGGTTTCTCCGGCCCATTTGCGCGACAATGCGATCAGGTGCAAGGCCGCAGCCGCAGCGCCGCCGCCCTTGTTCTCGCCCGCGGGGTCGGCACGGACCTCGGCCTGGGGGCGGTTTTCCACCGTCAGGATGCCGTTGCCGACCAGCGCGCCCTGCAAGCCCAGCAGGGTGATCCCGCGCGAACTGTCGTTGCAGACCGTATCGTAATGCGTCGTCTCGCCCCGGATCACGCAGCCGAGCGCGACATAGCCGTCGTAATTCGCCTGCCGTTCGGCCAGCGCGATGGCGGTCGGGATTTCCAGCGCGCCGGGCACCTCGACCAGATCGACCTCGGCCCCGCAGGCGGCGGCGGTGGCGCGGGCCCCCGCGATCTGATTGTCGGCGATGTCCTTATAATAGGGCGCGACGACGATCAGCAGCTTTACCGGCCGGTCAAAGGACGGCAGCGGCAGGGTGTAGTGGGTTTCGCTTCCGGCCATGGGGTTTACTCCGGGATCTTGCGGGTGCCGTCGATGGTCAGGCCATAGGCATCCAGCCCGATGACCGCCCTCGGCGCGGCGGAATTGGTCACCAGCGTGATGCGCCCCAGCCCGAGCGAGGCCATGATCTGCGCGCCCACGCCGTAGATGCGCAGCGTCTGCGGCGAGATCTCGCCTTCCAGCACCAGCTTCGTCGTGGTGTCGCGCAGCAGCACGACCGCGCCCCGCCCCTCGTCCGAGATCAGGTTCATGGCGCGCTGCAATTCGCCCACATGGTCGTTGCCGATGCCCAGAACGTCCTCCAGCGGGTTCAGCGCGTGGATGCGCACCAGCACCGGCTCGTCGCCGGAAAGGTCGCCCTTGGTCAGAACGACATGCTCGGTCCCCTGAACCTCGTCCTCGAAGATGCGCATGACCCATTCGCCGCCAAAGCTGGAATGGACTCGGCGGACCGAGCGTTCGCGCAACAGGTTGTCGTTGCGGCGGCGGTAAGCGATCAGGTCGGAAATCGTGCCGATCTTGATATTGTGCCTCTGGGCAAAGGCCACCAGGTCGGGAAGACGGGCCATGGTGCCGTCCTCGTTCATGATCTCGCAGATCACGCCGGCGGGCTTCAGCCCGGCGAGGCGGGCGACATCGACCGCTGCCTCGGTATGGCCGGCGCGCACCAGCACGCCCCCGTCACGGGCGCGCAGCGGGAAGACGTGGCCCGGCGTCGCCAGATCGGCGCCGCCTTTCGCCTCGTCGATGGCGGTGGCGACGGTCAGCGCCCGGTCGGCGGCCGAAATGCCGGTCGAGACGCCCTCGCGCGCCTCGATCGAGACGGTGAAGGCGGTTTCGTGCCGGCTGGAATTCTTGGCCGCCATCAGCGGCAGGCCCAGTTCGTCGATGCGTTTGGCGGTCATGGCAAGACAGATCAGCCCGCGCCCGTGGGTCGCCATGAAGTTGACGGCGGCGGTGTCGGCCATCTCTGCGGGAATCACCAGGTCGCCTTCGTTCTCGCGATCTTCGTGGTCGACGAGAATGAACATTCTGCCGGCGCGGGCATCGGCAATGATTTCCTCTACCGACGAGATCGCATCGGTGTATTCCGTTTTATGTCCGGTCATCGGCTTCCCCATTCCGCGCGGGCCATGGGCGCGGCTTGCGCCTGCCTTAGCGCAAGCCTGGCGCGAAGGCCAGTGCCGGAACCGCATTCCCGATCGCACTTCGCCCCTGCACCACCGCACCGTCAGCACGGGGCAAAGACCCCGTGCGAGGCCCGACGAAGGCTCAGCCGAAATAGCGCTCGGCCGGCAGATACCATGCCAGCCGGCCCGCCACCGTCCACTCCCGCTCAAGCGCGGTGTCGCCCACCAGGATCACCCGGTCCGGGGGCAGCGCCCCAAGCGCCGCGCGCAGACCGTCCCGCATCCCGGCGAAAGGCGCAAAAGGCCCCGGCGCAGACCAGGCTGCGTCGAGCGCGGGCAGCGCCGCGGCCAGATCCCCCGGCGTCAGCGGCGCGGCGGCAAGGCCGATCCGCCCGCAGGCCCGGATCGCGGCCAGCCGGGCGGCGCGATCCTGCGGCGCAGGCCCCGGCCGCAGGACCCGCAGCGCGTTCGAGGAGAAGAGGAAGGCCACCACGTCATGCCCCGTCGCCGCCCGGACCGAGGCATATGTCCGGTAATCGAGGCCCAGCTCGCCCGCCCGGCGGACGCGGGTCCGCACCACCTCAAGCGGCAGCGTCGGCAGCAGCGCCGCGCGCGCCGCGCGCCAGCAATGCAGCCGCCAGCCCGCGCCCTGCTGCATCGTCGGACCGCCGTTATGGCCAGGGCCCGCTTGCGGCAAGGCGCTTTGCGCGGCCAAAGGTCCCTGTGGGGTCATGTCACGCCCCCCGTTCTTGCGAACGCGCGACACGGCGCCGGCGGGTCGCTATGCCCATTCGCGCAGACGCGCGACATAGCGCGCCATCGTATCGACTTCGAGGTTGATCGCATCGCCGACCGCGACGGTTCCCCAGGTGGTGACCTTTTGCGTATGCGGGATGAAGTTGATGCCGAAATCCCGGCCGCCGTTCTCGTCATGCCCCTCGACCTCGTTCACCGTCAGCGAGGTGCCGTTCAGCGCGACCGAGCCCTTGGGGGCGATGAACCGCGCCAGTTCCTCCGGCGCGCGAAAGGTGACGCGCAGGCTGTCGCCCTCCGGCCGGATCGCCACAACCTCGGCCACGCCATCGACATGGCCGGACACGATATGCCCGCCCAACTCGTCCCCGACCTTCAGCGCGCGCTCCAGATTCAGCCGCCGCCCGACGGACCAGGTGTTGCGGCCGATATTGGTCTTGTTCACCGTCTCGGCGCTGATCTCGACATCGAACCAGTTCATCGGGACCGCTCCGGTGGCGATCACCGTCAGGCACACCCCCTCGCAGGAGATAGAGGCGCCGAGGTCGATCCCCGCCACATCGTAATGCGTGCCGATCCGCGCCCGCAGATCGCCGCGCTGTTCCAGCTCCAGCACCTCGCCGACATCGGTGACGATCCCCGTGAACATCCGCCTGGCCCTTCCCGTCCTGGTTTCGCGCCCGACCCGAGGTAATGCCCCCGGACCCGGCTGGCAAGAGATGCCCTATTCCCGCCAGGGTTCCGCCGCAGCTTTGCAATGGTTTCCCTTTACGAATGCCCGATCCCCGACCAGAAGGGACCGATCCGCGACGAAGGCCGATTGCTGTGACGATACCCCCCGACGGCACCCGCCGTTTCCTTTTCCTGCAAGGGCCGCACGGACCCTGGTTCCATCGCCTGGGCAAAATGCTGCGGGCGGCGGGGGCCGAGGTCTGGCGCGTGGGCTTCAATCGGGGCGATCAGGTGTTCTGGCCGCATCGCGACAGCTACATCCCCTGGCGCGGCGGCCCCGAGGCCTGGCCCGCCGCCTGCGCCGCGCTGATCGCCGACAAACGGATCACCGACATCGTGCTTTACGGCGACACCCGCCCGATCCATGCCGAGGCGATCCGCATCGCGCGCGAGGCCGGACTTACCGTCCATGTCTTCGAGGAAGGCTATCTGCGCCCTTATTGGGTGACCTACGAACGCGGCGGATCGAACGGCAATTCGCGGCTGATGCAGTTGAGCGTGGCCGAGATGCAGGTGGCGCTCGCCCGGTCGGACATGGACCTGCCCGACGCACCCGCAAGCTGGGGCGATATGCGCGAGCATATCTTCTGGGGCGCGATCTACCACTGGTTCGTGATGACCGGCTTTTGGGACTATCGCAATTTCCGCCCGCACCGCGCCCTGACCGTGCGGCAGGAGTTTGCGCTTTACCTCAAACGCCTGGCCCTGCTGCCGGTTCATGCGGTCGAGCGGATGCTGGCGACGCGGGCGATCCGCCGGGGCGGGTTTCCCTATCATCTGGTGCTTTTGCAACTGGAACACGATTCCAGCTTTCAGATGCACTCGCCCTTCTCGACCATGACCGAATTCCTGGCGCTTGCCGTCAAAGGTTTTGCCGAAGGCGCCCCCCGGCATCACCACCTGGTCTTCAAGGCCCATCCGCTGGAGGATGGCCGTGTGCCGGTGGCGCGCGAGATTCGCAGGCTTGCCCGCGAGTATGGCGCGGCGGACCGCGTGCATTTCGTGCGGGGCGGCAAGCTGGCGCGCCTGCTCGACCACGCGCGCGGCGCAGTGACGGTGAATTCCACCGCCGGGCAGCAGGCCCTGTGGCGCGGATTGCCGCTGCGCACCTTTGGCGCGGCGGTTTATGCCAAGCCCGAGTTCGTCTCGACCCAACCCCTGCCCGAGTTCTTCGCAGCCCCCGCGCGCCCCGACAGCCGCGCCTATCGCGACTATCGCCGCTACCTGCTGGAAACCAGCCAGGTGCCGGGTGGCTTCTACTCCTCGCGCGGGCGGCGGGCGCTGCTACGACAGGTGGTGGACATGATGCTGTCGCCCGAAGACCCTTACGATTCCCTGCGCTCGGGCAACGCGGCCCCCCGGCAACAGTTGCGGCTGGTAAAATAGCCCGCCAAAAAAGACGTTCTGGCAATTTCATTCGGGTTTCTGTAGGGTTGCCGGCAAAACTTGAGGCAAGCCCTATAATGGAGCCCGAGCAGTGAGCAGCAAATTCCCAAGGGGGGCGACCGCCCTGACCCTTGTCGCACTGGTTGCGGCCCTCGGTGCCTGTGGCCTGCCAAGGTCCGGCCCGAAGAAGGCCGAGATCTTTCAGGGCTCGGTTCTGAAAGGCGGCGACGCCTTCATCGTCAGCGTCAACGCCCGCGTCACCCGCGCGACCTCGGTCACGCCGGCGCTCGGCTTCAGTTCGGGCTTCCGCAACGCGGGCGTCGTGGGGTCGGACACCATCGCCGCCGGCGACGTGCTGGGCATCACGGTGTTCGAGAACGTCAAGGACGACCCGCTGCTTGGCAATACCGGGCAGCGCGTCTCGCATCTGGAACAGGTGCAGGTCGACGGCCAGGGCTATATCTTCATGCCCTATGCCGGGCGGATCAGGGCCGCGGGCCAGACGCCCGAAGGCCTGCGCAAGGCGATCACTGCCAAGCTCGACAGCCAGACGCCCGACCCGCAGGTGCAGGTCCAGCGCATGTCGGGCGACGGGGCGACGGTTTCGGTCTCGGGTGCTGTGACGGCGCAGGGCGTCTATCCGATCCAGCAGCCGACCCGCACCCTGTCGGCGATGATCGCCCGCGCCGGCGGCATCGCCATCGAACCCGAGGTCGCGCTGATCCGCGTCACCCGCGGCGGGCAGTCGGGCCAGATCTGGTTGCAGGACCTCTACGCCAACCCCGGCCTCGACATCGCCCTGCGCCCCGGCGACAAGATCGTGATCGAGCGCGATACCCGGTCCTTCACCGCGCTTGGCGCGACGGGGGCGCAAAGCCGCGTGCCGTTTGAAAGCCAGACGCTTTCTGCCATCGAGGCCATCGCCATCGTCGGCGGGCTGAACACGATGACCGCAGATCCGACCGGCGTCTTCGTCTTCCGCAACGAACCGGCCGAGATCGCCAACGCGGTCCTGGGCCGCAGGGATCTGCAAGGCGCGCAGCGCATGGTCTATGTGCTCGACCTGACCCAACCCACCGGCATGTTCGAGGCGCGCGACTTCCTGGTCCGCGACGGCGATACGGTCTATGTGACCGAGGCGCCATTCGTCCAGTGGCAGAAAGCCCTGTCGGCCGTCACCGGCACCACCGCCGCGGCCAACAACATCTCTTCCGCCGCGGGCAACTGACGCCTTGGCGACGGGCCACGACAGGGGAAAGGCCGCCGGGACGATCCCCCGGCGGCTTTTCCATTACAATGCCGGCTTCCTGCGCGATGCCCGCCTGCGCCGCATCCTGGCCCTGGCCGGGCACGAGCTGCACCTCGCCCTGCCGGGGCGCGGCCCGAAACCGGGCGATGGCGTGGCGGTCTGGGGCCGCAGCCCCTATGCCCACCGTGGCGAAGCCGCCTCTGCCCGCCACAGCCTGCCGCTGATCCGGCTGGAGGATGCCTTCCTGCGCTCGATCCGGCCGGGGCGGGCGGGCGATACCCCGATCGGGCTGATGATCGACCCGACCGGCGGCGTGCATTTCGACAGCGCCGCGCCCTCGGCCCTCGAACGGTTGCTCGCCACGCATCCCCTGGACGATTCGAATCTTTTGCAACGCGCCAGGGATGGGATCGCGCGGCTTCAGGCGCTCGACCTGTCCAAATACAACATGCACCTCCCGGACGCGCCGCTGCCCGCGCCGGGCTATGTGCTGGTGGTCGATCAGACCCGCGGCGATGCCTCGATCCGCCACGGCGGCGCGAGCGAGTCGACCTTCGCCGAGATGCTGGACGCCGCCATGGCCGAACATCCCGCCGCGCGGATCGTGATCAAGACCCACCCCGAGACCGCGCAGGGACTGCGCGCCGGGCATTTCGCCCCTGTCGCCGATCCGCGCGTGACGCTGGTCGCCGATCCCGTCTCGCCCTGGCGAATGGTCGAGGGGGCGGTGGCGGTCTATACCGTTTCCTCCCAACTGGGGTTCGAGGCGGTGCTGGCCGGTCACCGCCCGCAGGTCTTCGGCCAGCCCTGGTATGCCGGCTGGGGCCTGACCGGGGATCGCAACCCCATCGCCCGTCGCCGCCGCAGCCTGACCCGCACACAGGCCTTCGCCGCCGCGATGATCCTGGCGCCTGCATGGTATGACCCCTGCCGCGACCGGTTGTGCGATTTCGAGGAAGCCATCGACCAGATGGAGGCCGAGGTCCGCGCCTTCCGCGAGGACCGCGCCGGCCATGTCGCCGTCGGAATGCGCCTGTGGAAACGCCGCCGCATCGCCGATATCTTCGGCGGCGGGCGCGGCGTGGTCTTCACCGACGACCCCGCCCGCGCCGCCGCCCGCGCCACGCGCGAGGGGCGCGGCCTGCTGGTCTGGGCCTCGCAAGAGGTGCCGGAACTGTCGGCGCAACCCCGTCGGGGTGGCGAGCGGGTTGCGGCGGATCAGGGCACAAGAAACCAGATACCGACCGGTTCAGGCAAGGCGGAACAGGGCGAAGCAGCCCGGAACACGACAAGCGGCCAGAACCTTGCGACCGCCGTCGCCCGGGATCGCAGCCAGGGTCAGGAACACAGGACCACCGACCTTACCTGCCGGCAGGCCCGCAACATCGGCCCCCGGCCAGGCGTGCCGCCGGTTCTGCGCCGGGTCGAGGATGGCTTCCTGCGCTCGCGCGGGCTGGGGGCGGAACTGGTGCCGCCGATCAGCCTGTTCGCCGACGACCTCGGCATCTATTACGATCCTTCACGGGAAAGCCGGCTGGAACGCCAGATCCTCGCCCCGCTGCCGGCGGGCGGGCATCAGCGCGCGACACGGCTGATCGCCCGGCTGATCGCGGGCGGCGTCAGCAAATACAACCTCGGCGGCGCCCTGCCCGATCTGCCGCCCGGCCGCCGCATCCTCGTGCCCGGCCAGGTCGAGGACGACGCCTCGATCCGCCTCGGCGGTGGCGAGGTTCGCACGAACGTCGCCCTGCTGCGCGCCGCCCGTGCCGCCAACCCGGATGCGGTGCTGGTCTACAAACCCCACCCGGATGTCGAGACCGGGCTGCGCCCCGGCGCGATCGCGGCCGGGGATCTCGCCGGTCTTGCCGATGTCACGGCGCATCACGCCGACCCCGCCGCGCTGATCGCCGCCACGGATGAGGTCTGGACGATAACCTCGCTCCTCGGGTTCGAGGCGCTGCTGCGCGGCCGCACGGTCACCTGCCTCGGCGCGCCGTTCTACGCCGGCTGGGGTCTGACCCGCGACCTGGGCCCGGTGCCGGAACGCCGGCTGCGCGCGCCGGACGGCCACCCGCTGCCGCGCCCCGACCTGGCCCGGCTGGCCCATGCCGCGCTGATCGCCTGCCCGCGCTACTGGGATCCGGTCTCGCGCCGCCCCTGCCCGCCCGAAGTCGCGCTCGATCGCCTGGCCGGCGGCGAGATCCCGCACCCCGGCCCCGCCCTGCGCCTGCTTGCGAAACTGCAAGGTCTGTTCGCCGGCCATGCCGCGCTGTGGCGCTGACAAGGTGGCCGCTCCGGCGGCGGCTGGCTTCAATAGATATAGCGGATCTGCTCGGTCCAGAACCGCTCGATCCGGCGCAGGGCCTGGTTGATGTCTTCCATCCCGCCGGCATCGACCAGGGCGCGTTTCTGCATCGTCTCGGCCTGGCGGGCGAAGAGTTCGGACAGCATCCCCCGCACCCGCCGCCCCTTTTCCGTCAACCGCACCCGGACCGAGCGGCGGTCGATCTCGGACCGCTGGTGGTGCATATACCCCAGTTCGACCAATTTCTTCAGGTTGTAGCTGACGTTCGAGCCCTGGTAATAGCCGCGCGATTTCAGCTCGCCCGCCGTCACCTCGTTGTCGCCGATGTTGAACAACAGCAGCGCCTGAACCGAATTGATCTCAAGGATTTCCAGCCGTTCAAACTCGTCTTTGATCACGTCGAGCAGCAGGCGGTGCAACCGCTCCAGCAGCGCCAGATTGTCAAGATAGCCGGACAGGAACGCCCTTTGCGACCCGTCCAGCAGCGGTGTCTGAATCGTCATACCGATACTCCTGCCCGTTTATCCACAAGGGGGCAGCGTCGCGGCCAAACGGAAATATCGGGTAAAGACGCAAGAAATTCGCGACGAAATCAGTCTTTCGTCCGTTTCGTCGCGGCACCGTGGCCGGATCGGCACCGGCACCGAGCCGGCCCTGCACGGCGGACGCCCCGCCGTCGCACCCCGGATCAGTCCTTCGCCAGCCGCCCCCGGGCAAAGGCGCCGATCCGCGCCAGCAGGGCCTCATGTTCCGCCGGCGGCACCGCCTGGCCCACGATCCAGGCGTTCAGATCCTGATCGCTCTCCTCCAGCAGCGCGTCATAGGCCACAAGCGTCGCCTCGTCCGCACCGGCCAGATGCGCGTCGGCCCAGGGGCCGAAGACCAGATCCATCTCTTTCGTGCCCCGCCGCCAGGACCGCATCGCCATCCGTTTCAGGCGCGCCTCCGCCGTCTCGCTCATCCGTTCCTCCGTTCCCGCTTGAAGCGGGTCGGGGCGGACCCTAAGACATGTCGCGCGCGGTGACCACCCGCGACCCCTTGTCCGAAAGCGGAGTTTTCCACATGGCCTTCCTGTCCGACACGCTGGCCCGCATCAAACCCTCGGCGACGATCGCGGTGACCAACAAGGCGCGCGAACTGGCCGCCCAGGGGCGCGATATCATCGGCCTCGGCGCCGGTGAGCCGGATTTCGACACGCCGGAAAATATCCGCGAGGCCGCAAAGCGCGCCATCGACGCAGGGAAAACCCGCTATACCGCCGTGGACGGCATCCCGGAACTGAAGGTCGCCATTGCCGCGAAATTCCTGCGCGAGAACGGGCTGACTTATACGCCTGCGCAAGTGACGGTCGGCACGGGTGGCAAACAGATCCTGTTCAACGCCTTTGTCGCGACGCTGAACCCCGGCGACGAGGTGATCATTCCGGCCCCCTATTGGGTCAGCTACCCGGATATGGTGCTGCTGGCCGGCGGCACCCCGGTGCCGGTGGTGGCGCGCCTGGAGAACGACTTCAAGATCACCGCCGAACAGCTTGAGGCCGCGATCACGCCGAAAACCAAATGGTTCATCTTCAACAGCCCCTCGAACCCGACGGGCGCGGGCTACAGCCGTGACGAGTTGAAGGCGCTGACCGATGTTCTGGTCCGCCACCCGCATGTCTGGATCATGTCGGACGACATGTATGAACACCTGGTCTTCGACGATTTCAAATTCGCCACGCCCGCCGAGGTGGAGCCTGCGCTCTACGACCGCACGCTGACCTGCAACGGCGTGTCCAAGGCCTATGCGATGACCGGCTGGCGCATCGGTTATGCCGCAGGTCCCGTGGCGCTGATCAAGGCCATGGCGAACGTGCAGTCGCAGTCGACCTCGAACCCCTCCTCGATCAGCCAGTATGCCGCGCTTGAGGCGCTGACAGCCCGCAGGACTTTCTGCCCGACTTCCGCGAGGCGTTCCAGCGGCGGCGCGATCTGGTGGTCTCGATGCTCAACCAGGCGAAGGGCATCCGTTGCCCCCGGCCCGAGGGGGCGTTCTACGTCTACCCGGATATCTCTGCCCTGATCGGCAAGGCGACGCCCGGAGGCATCGTCATCACCAATGACGAGGTTTTCGCCACCGCCCTGCTGGAAGAGACCGGGGTTGCCGTGGTGTTCGGGGCAGCCTTCGGGCTTTCCCCGAATTTCCGGGTCAGCTACGCTACCTCCGACGCGGTGCTTGCCGAGGCCTGCACCCGTATCCAGAGGTTCTGCGCCTCGCTGGTCTGAAGGAGAGCCTGCATGGCGGGTGAACTGCCGGAATACTACTTCCGCATCCGCGACAATGGCGCGGTGGTTTTTCGGGTCGATACCGAAAACCGCCTGCGCCGGATCGAGATGGAAGAGATCGCGCAGGTCAACGTCAGGAACGGCAATATCAAGCCGCACGGGTCGCGCAAGCTGACCGAGGCGGAAAGCGAGATGATCCGCGACTGGACCGAGCGGCGGGCGGAAACGCTGGCCGCGCGGGATGTGGACGATATCCACCGGGCGATCGACCATATGAACCTGGTGACGCAATGGGCGCAGTCGCGCGCCACGGATGCCCAGCTTGAGGCGGTGACGGATGCGCTGCTGATGGCGATGCATGATCTGCGCAGCGTCCTGGTGCGGAAGAAATCCGAACGGCTGAGCCGGGACGCGGCGGAGCCGTTGCAAGGTTAAGGGGAAGGAAGGGGGCGCTGCCCCCTCCGGCCCTTGGCCCGTTCACCCCCGGGATATTTATGCAGAGAGGATGGGGGAACAGGCGGGGTTTGCCTTGTGCTTATCTGCATTTCAGGGTCAGCGCGGCAGACGGCTCCAGAACCGCCACATGAGCAAAGCGGCAGCGAGGAAAAGGCCGGTGGCAAGGCCGAGCCAGAGGCCGATGCCGCCGAAGCCCAGTGGGAAGGCCAACAGATAGCTGACCGGAACTCCGACGACCCAATAGCTGAAGGCCGCGATCCACATCGGCACCCTTGTATCCTGCACGCCGCGCAGCAGGCCAAGCGCCATGGCCTGCTGCGCATCCCCCATCTGGAACAGCGCCGCCACCGCCATCAGCTTCGTTCCGAAGGCGATGATCCCCGCCGCATCCGCTTTGCCGGCGTCGACGAACAGCCCGATGATCTGCCCCGGCAGCGCCAGGAACAGCGCCACGACCGCCACTCCGAAGAAAGCCGAGATCGTCACCGCAACCAGGCCCGCGTCGCGCATCGCACGGCCGTCGCCCGCCCCCGCCGCATTGCCGATGCGGATCGTCGCAGCGCTCGACAGGCCCAGATGGACCATGAAGGCCATGGCCGTCGCCTCCAGCGCGATGCCATGAGCGCCAAGCTGCACCGTGCCGATCCAGCCCATCATCACCGCCGAGGCATGGAACAGCCCGCCTTCGGCCAGGCTCGTCAGCCCGATCGGCGCGCCGAGGCGGAAGACCTGGGCGAAGGCCGGCCAGTCCGGTCGCCAGAACCGGCTGAACAGCCGGAACCGCCGCAGGGCGCCTGCCCGCGCCGCATAGATGGCAAAGGCCAGCGCCCCCGCCGATTGCACCGCCACCGTCGCGACGGCCGAGCCGCGAATGCCCAGTTCCGGCGCGCCCCAGCGGCCGAAAATCAGCGCCTGGTTCAGCACGAGGTTCAGCCCGACACCGATCAGCGTGACCCAAAGGATCACCGCCGTCCGCCCGGTCGAGGACAGAAAGCTCGTCAGCGTCATCGAAATCAGCGCCGGGATCATCCCCAGCCCCGCGATGCGCATATATTGCTGCCCGAGCCGCGCGACCTCTTCCGTCTGGCCGAGCGCCAGCAGCAGCGCGCCGGAGAACCACAGCACCGGATAGATCGCCACGCCGAACAGGATCGACAGCCACAGCCCCATCCGCGTGTCGCGCCGCACCTGATCGTCGGCCCCTGCGCCAAGCGCGGTTGCCACCATCGGCATCACCGCCTTGCCGAACCCCGCACCGAGGATGAACAGGATGAAGAAGGTCGAGGTCGAGATCACCCCCGCCGCCAGTTCCGCCGTGCCGTACCAGCCGAGCAGCACCGTATCGGTCACATGCAGCGCGATCTGCGCCAGGTGGCTGCCGACCAGCGGCAGGCCAAGCACCAGGGTCGCACGCACATGGGCGGCAAGCGGCATCGGGGTGACCGGCACAGCGGCGGGCGTCGCGGCATCCGCGGCGCAGGAGGAAAGGCTCGATTTGATCATAAGCCGGTGTATCGCGGCGGCAAGACGGCGACAAGACACCGTGGCTCCACCCGCCCGAGCGGTGCGGATCGCCTCGCGCGGGCAAAGAAAAAGCCCCGGTTCCCGTAACGGAAGCCGGGGCCAGAAAGCGATCCGCGACAGGGAGTGCCCGGACCGGTCGTAAATGGGCTTTCAGGCCACCTTTTCCAGCGTCACCTCTGGCGCGAGGCCCAGGGCGCGCAACACCTCGCGCGTCAGATGCGGGCGGTTCAGCGTGTAGAACTGCAAATCCTCCACCCCCTCGGCGATCAGCGTGTCGCAAAGCTCGGTGCAGAGGGCGACGGACAGCAGTTCCTCGCGCCCGTCGCGTTTCGCGGCGGCGAAAGCCTCGTCCATCCAGACCGGCACATTGGCTCCGCAACGCAGGGCGAATTTGCGCGCTCCGTCCCAACTGGTGATCGGCAGGATGCCGGGGATGATCGGGGCGGCGATCCCCTCTTTCGCACAAAGATCGCGGAAGCGCAGGAAGGTTTCGGCCTCGAAGAAGAACTGGGTGATGGCGCTCGACGCACCGGCGTCGATCTTGCGCTTCAGCCAGCGCACATCGGCCATGGTATCGGCGGCATCGGGGTGACGCTCGGGGTAGGCACCGACGCGCAGCCTGAACTTGCCGGTGGCAGCCAGCGCCTCGACCAGTTCGACGGAACTCGCGAAGCCATCGGGATGGGCAGTGAACCGCGCAGCCCCTTTTGGCGCATCGCCGCGCAGGGCGACCAGTTCGGTCACGCCGGCCTCGGCATAGCTTTCCGCAATGGCGAGGGTTTCGGCGCGGGTCGCATCGACGCAGGTCAGATGGGCCGCGACGTTCAGGCCATAATTGCGCCGGATGGTCGTGACCGCCTCATGCGTCAGCTTGCGGGTGGTGCCGCCGGCGCCATAGGTGACGGACACGAATTCGGGCCGCATCGGCGCCAGAGCCTGCACCGTTTCCCACAGCCGGAACGATGCGTCCAGGGTCTGGGGCGGGAAGAACTCGAACGAGATGCGCGGGGTGGCCATGACGGTCTCCTGTTTGGGTGCCCCCTTGTCGTCGAAAACGCGACGTGAGACAAATTCATAATTCGCATGATCAACATGAGGATCACCGCAAGATGCACCTGGAGTTCCGTCACCTGCGGACGATCCGCGCCATTCACGAGGCGGGCGGCCTCGCCCGCGCCGCCGATCTGCTGAACATGACGCAATCGGCGCTGAGCCATCAGGTCAAAGGCCTGGAGGATCAGGCGGGGGTCGAGCTTTTCGTCCGCCGGACGAAACCCATGCGCCTGTCGTCGGCCGGTCTGCGGATGCTGCGCCTGGCCGAGCGCGTCCTGCCCGAGATCGACGCGCTGGAAGCCGAGTTCCGGGCGCTGAAATCCGGCAAATCCGGGCGGCTGCATATCGCGATGGAATGCCATGCCTGCTTCGAATGGCTGCTGCCGGTGCTGGAGCAGTTCCGCCGCACCTGGCCCGACGTGGATGTCGACATCCGCGCAGGGCTTGCCTTCGACGCCCTGCCCGCCCTGCAACGCGAAGAGATCGACCTCGTGATCTCCTCCGATCCGGTGCGGGTCGAGGGGACGGTGTTCAACCCGCTGTTCGACTACAACCCGACCTTCGTCTGTGCCGCGGCCAACCCTTTGTCGCAGAACACTTTCATCGCGCCCGAGGATTTCCGCGACCAGGTGCTGATCCACTATCCGGTGGCGCGCGACAAGCTGGATGTGTTCACCGAGTTCCTGAACCCGGCGCGGATCGAGCCGCGGGCAATGCGGGCGGTAGAGCTGACGGCGGTGATCCTGATGCTGGTCGCGTCCGACCGTGGCGTCGCCGTGATGCCCGATTGGGTGGTGGCACAGGTCAGGGACAACCCCGATTTCGCGGTCCTGCCGCTGGGACCGCAGGAAATCGTGAAGCGCAGCTATGCCGCGACCCGGGAAGAAGATGTTGCCCGCCCCTTCATGGCGCATTTCCTGCGGCTGGCCCGGACGGAAGGCGTCAAGCGCAAGCGGCACAGGGATCCCGCGCTCCAGGAAGGGTTTTGAGACAATCCGGGCAAATGCCGGATCTGGAGATCTCGGGCATCCCCGGCGACGGGCGCGAACCCGGACGGGTGCTGTGGCTTGGCAGTGAAGACGGGATCGAGGAAATGACCGTCCCGCGCCTTACGGCACGCGGG
>JAATGA010000431.1 GCA_015654855.1 Rhodobacterales bacterium | reverse complement strand
CTCTTGTACGGACGAGGGAGCGGATCGTCGCCCCGGTCCGGCCTCAGCCCTTGATCCGCAGCGGCACGATCACCGTCGTCGCATTGCCGTCCGGCGGCGCAGGGATGCGCAGCGCCTGCCCGCGAGAGACGATCTTCGCGTCGACCGAGGCATCGCCGCTGGTCCCTTGCATCGAAACGCCGGTGATCGCGCCGGAGCCCGACACGCTCAGCACCAGGCGCGGCTTGCCCGAGCCGCGATAGTTGCCGCGCTTCATATGGCCCGCGACGATGCCCTGGACCTTGGACTTCCAGCGGGTCATGGCGTCGGCGGTGGCATTGTTGCCCCGGGCACTGGCGCTGCCGGAATTGGCGGCGGCCGATGCGGTGGACTTCCGTCCGGCGGCGACCTCGGTCTTCTCGGCCTTTTTCGCCTCTTTCGGCTTGGATTTCTGCCTGGCGGGTTTCTGCGGCTTCGGCTGCTCGACCTCGGCCTTCTTCACCGGTTCGGGTTCCGGTTCGGGCGGCGGGGGCGTGGTGTCGGGCATCTGCTCGGCCACCTCGTCGAGTTCGGGCAGGTCGGGCTGGTCGAATTCGGGCACATCCTCGGCGGCGGTCTCGGGCGTCGGCGGCTGATCGTCCAGATCGGGCGCGTCCGGCGCATCGGGTGCGGCGGCCGAGGATTCGGGCGCGGGGCCGGGGTCTTCGGCCACGGCCTCGACCGCCGGCATCGGCGGCAGGTCGAGCATGATCGTATCGGCGTTGCCTTCCCCCGCGCGCCGGTCGAACCACATGGCCAGCGCCGCCGAGGTGGCGAGCACCATCACCACGAAGGCGGCGGCCCCGACCCAGGCGAGGCTTTCGATCCAGCGGCGGCTGCGGCCGAGGTATGTGGTCCAGTCGCTCATGGCGCGGCTCCCCCTGTGGTGGCGGCCCCTGCGGTTGCGGCGTCGGCGGAAGGTGTGCCCGGAATGGTTTCCAGCCCCACCAGCGCCACTTTCAGATAACCTGCCCGACGCAACAGGTTCATGGCCACCATGATCTCGCCATAGGGCACGGCCTCGTCGGCGCGCAAGAAGATGCGCTTTTCGCGGTCGCCGCCGGTCTTGGCGTCGAGCGCGGACCCCAGGGCCTCGCGCGCGGTGGTCGCATCGTCGACCGAAAGCGTCAGATCGCTCTGCACCGTCAGATAGATCGGATCGTCGGGCTTTTGCTGCGGCGTCGCGGTCGAGGCGGGCAGGTCCACCGGCACATCCACGGTGGCGAGGGGGGCGGCGACCATGAAGATGATCAGCAACACCAGCATCACGTCGATGAAGGGGGTGACGTTGATCTCGTGGTTCTCGTCCAGATCGCCGCCGCTTTCCCTGATGCCACCTGCCATGATCGCCTCCTTACTCTGCCGCCGCCGGCAACCGGCGGAAGTCCAGATCGCGGCTCAGCAGCCGCTCGACCCCCGCGCCCGCATCGCCAAGCGCCTGGCGATAGCCCTGGATCTGCCGCGAGAAGTGGTTGTAGACGATCACCGCCGGGATGGCCGCGACCAGGCCGATGGCGGTGGCCAGCAGCGCCTCGGCGATGCCGGGGGCCACGACGGCCAGGTTGGTCGTCTGCGATTTGGAAATACCGATGAAGGCGTTCAGGATCCCCCAGACCGTGCCGAACAGGCCGACGAAGGGCGAGACCGAGCCGATCGAGGCCAGCAGCCCGGTGCCGCGCGCCAGCCTGCGGCCGGCCTGCGCCTCGGTCCGTTCGATGATCGACCGGGTGCGTTCCTTCACGCCGTCGGTCCCGGCGACATCCAGCGCGGGGGTCGATTTCTGCAACTCGTCCAGCGCCGCCTGGGCCATGAAGGCGGCCGGGTCGCGGCGTCCCGACAGATTGCCCGCCGCGGAAGGCAGGCTGCCCGAGGCACGGATCACCCGTTGCGCCCGGCGCAGCGAGCGTTTGGCCAGCGCAAGCTCAAAGCTCTTGTAGACAAGGATGGTCAGCGTGACGAAGGCCGCGATGGCGAGGCTGATCATCACCACCTTCACCACGATGTCGGCCGCCATGAACATGCCCCAGGGCGACAGGTCGTGGGGCAGGGTGCCCGGACCCGCCTCGGGCGGGCCGCCGGCTTCGGGGCCGGGACGATGGCCGCCGGGGCGACGGTGGTCGGGCATTCCGGCCTCGGGGCCGGGCGCGAGTTCGGCTCCGGTCGTGCCCGCCTCGGTCGTGGCGCTGTCGGCTGCGACCCCGCTTGCATCGGTATCGGTCCCGGTCGCAGCGGTTGTTTCTGTGGCGGCGGGCGCCTCTTCGGTCGCGACGCCCGCGCCCGGGATCACCGGCGCGCTGGATTCCGCGCCCGGCAGGGTCGGCGTGGCCTCGGTTTCCGGCGCCGCCGCCCCGCCCGACAGGGCGGGCGCCTCGACACCGCCGACGAGCGGCGGTTGCGCGGGCTGCTCCTGTGCGGCGAGCGGCAGAGTGG
>JAATGA010000478.1 GCA_015654855.1 Rhodobacterales bacterium | reverse complement strand
GGCGAGATGCCCGTTCTGATGACCTTCGGCGACAGCAATACCCACGGCACGCCGCCGATGACGGATCGCGTCACCTATGCCCGTTATGGCCGCGACATCCGCTGGCCGGTGCGGGCGCAGGCGGCGCTCGGCCCCGACTGGGATCTTGCGGAAGAGGGGCTGCCTGGCCGCACCGCGCAGTTCGACGACCCGGTGATGGGTGATTTCATGAACGCGCGCAGAGGGTTGCGGATGGCGCTGCAAAGCCACGGGCCGCTGGACATTCTGGCGATCATGCTGGGAACCAACGACAGCAAGGCGCGCTTCGCCGCCACGCCCGAGGGGATCACCGGCGGGGTGGCGGGGATGGTCGACGTGGCGCTGAGCGTCGAGATGCAGGCGCGCCACGGCGGATTCCGGGTGTTGCTGATCGCCCCGCCGCCGGTGGTCGAGACTGGCGTGTTGCAGGGAGAGTTCTTCGGCGCGGCGGCCCGGTCGTCCGCCCTGGCGCCGCTTTATGCCGAACTGGCGGCCGCACGGGGCCTGGGCTTTCTGGATGCGGGCAAGGTGATCGCCGTCAGTCCGGTCGATGGCGTGCATTTCGGACCCGAGGGCCATGCGGCGCTCGGCGCGGCGGTGGCCGGCGCAGTGAAAGCGCTATAGCGGCGGGCCGCCCGATCTTCGCGAAGAAATCGGCGTGCAGCCGTCGAGGAGGGGCTGCTATGCCGCTGGCCGGTGCGGGTCAGCCCTCCGCGCCAGGATCCAGGTCGGACCAGCCGCAGAGTGCTGCAAGCCGTTCGGGCGCATGGTCGGTGCCGACCGCCATCCCGGCGCGGATGCCGTGCGATTTGCGGCTGTTGCGGCGTTGGCGCCAACGATGCAGCGGGTGGGCGGTGATCCGGGTCACCGGCGTCTGGATCGGCAGGACGGCGGCCCATTTCCGCTGCATGAACCGGTAGCATTCGTCGAAATCCGGCCCGAGCGCGCCATGGAACCGGTCGTTGTGGATCGCCGGCAGCGCGACGCTCCAGGCGCCTTTGCCGGCGGCCAGGGCGATCTGAACGATGTCGGTGCCATACATGTGCCAACCCGGCAGCGCCTCGTCGAAGCGCAGGCCGGAGGCGCGGCGCAGCACGATCAGCATCTCGTCGCAGGAGCGGACGGGAGCGGGCGACAGCGGCACGCGACCGACGATGGCCCCGATGGACGAGGACCAGACCGGCCCCAGCGGCACGCCATCCGCCCCCACGCCAAGCGCCACGACCACCCCCCAGTCGGGATCGACGGCCTCGACCTCGGCCAGCCGGGCGGCGAGCAGCCGGTCCCAGCCCCGGGGCAGATAAACGTCGTGATGAACGAAGGCCACGATCCCGGCCGTGGTCGCGTCCAGCCCGCGATTATAGGCTGCCGCCGCCGAGGGTGCGTCGCG
This sequence comes from Rhodobacterales bacterium, assembly GCA_015654855.1. Lineage (GTDB taxonomy): Bacteria > Pseudomonadota > Alphaproteobacteria > Rhodobacterales > Rhodobacteraceae > JAATGA01. The sequence goes on along the minus strand of JAATGA010000478.1, from coordinate 4,585 downwards.
GATCACCAGGCCCGGCAGGCTGTTCCACAGCGGTGAGCGGCCGAGATTGGCCGACAGAATAGCGTCCGAATGGCTTGCGGCGACGAGGGCGAGGTCCATCAGCCCTTTCCTTCCGTGGCGAACAGCCGGGCGAGCCGCCCGGCCTCGGTGTCGATGTCGTGGCGGGCCAGAACGCGCGCGCGCGCGGCCAGACCCATAACGGCCAGCCGCGCCGGTTCCGCCGCGGCGAGCGCGCGGATCGCATCCGCCAACGCGCCGGCATCGCCCGCCGGGACCAGCCAGCCGGTTTCGGGCGTGACGAGCTCGGGCACCCCGGCGATGGCGGTGGCGATCACCGGGCGGCCCGCGGCCATCGCCTCCATCACGACGACCGGCAGGCCCTCGGCGAAGGACGGCAGGATCAGCGCCTGCGACCGGCCAAGGGTGGCGCGCACCCCGGCCTCGTCCTGCCAGCCGGTCAGGGCGATGCGGGGGCCGAGGCCCTGCGCGGCGATGGCGGTCTCGATCACGCCGCGCAGCGGGCCGTCGCCGACGAGCGTCAGGCGCAGGTCGGGCAGATCCGGCGCGGCCTGGGCCATGGCGTCGATCAGCAGGGGAAAGCCCTTCTGTTCGGCCAGTCGGCCGATGGCGACCAGATGCGGCCCGCCGGGCGGCGGCGGCGCGGGTTCGGGAAACAGCGACGGCTCGATCCCGCAATGGACGACATGCAGCCGGCCCCAGTTCTCCGCCCCGGTCTGACGGCACAACTGGCTGCGGCCAAAGCTGGAAATCGCCACGGCGAAGGCTGCGCGGTCGAGTTTCGCCGGCAGCGACAGCGCGAGGGGGGCGTCGAACTCCTCAGGCCCATGGGTGGTAAAGCTGAATCGCGGCCCGCCGAGCGCGTGGGCCAGCATCGCGACCGTCGCCGAATTTGTGCCGAAATGCGCGTGAAGATGGTCGATCCCAAGATCGGCGCAGCGCTGTGCGACATGGGCCGCCTCGATCAGATAGACCAGATGGCGCAGCCGCCCGCCGGTGCCCGGAGCGCCCCCCGCGCTGCGCGCGCCGCAGGCCAGCGCCAGTCGCAGCGCCATCGCCGCTTGCGCCGGTCGCCAGGCCAGATGGCGGATCGCCCCGGGGATCAGCCGCCGCAGCCCCCGCGCCAGCACATGCTCGGTCCGGTCGTCCTCGGCCAGATCGGCGGGATCGACAAGGTGCGCGCGGTCGGATCGCATGGCAAAGCGGTGAACCTGATGCCCCGCACGTTCCAGTGCGAGGATCTCGCGCCGGATGAAGCTGTGCGAGGCACGCGGATAGGTGTTCACCAGGTAAGCGAGTTTCAATTCCGGGGCCCGGGTCGCCGTTGCGCGCCAAGCAATAGTGCCTGTCGCGGCTTTTGCCTAGCGACTCGCGACGTAAGGCGGGGATGCGCGGCCCGTGCCACCGGTGCGTGGCGGGAGAGGCCGGCCCTTTCCGGGAACATCCCGCCTCCCGTCGCGGGGCCGGGATGTCCGGGCTTGACTTCGCCCCGTTCTCTGCCCATTTACCTGCCTGAGCAGGTATATTGCCCAAGGCCCCGGAGGGCGCATGTCGACGGGTTCCACTTTCGGTCTTTCGCCCGGGTCTGACGGGCTCGATCCGGTCCACAATGTCGGCCGGGCGCTGATCGACGCGGCGGCGGTGCTTGCCGGGGCGGCGGATCGCCGCGCCCGCGCCTTCGGCATCAGCGGCGCGCAATGGACAGTGCTGATCCGCATCGGCAGCGGCGTCGCCTCGACCGCGACCGAGCTTTGCCGCAGCATCGGCTACGACAGCGGCTCGATGACCCGGATGCTCGACCGGCTGGAGGCGCTTGGCCTGATCCGCCGCACGCCCTCGGACCGCGACGGACGCGCGGCGATCCTGTCGCTGACCCCCGGGGGCGAGGCGCTTTACCCCCACCTGGCCCCCATTGCGGTCGAGGTGCTGGACCGCCATCTGCGCGGCTTCACCCGTGCCGAAACCGCCCTTTTCATCGACTACCTGGAGCGTGTCATCGCCAACGGGCGCGGCGGCCGGGCAGAGGATTCCTGACATGGCCGGCAAACTGAAGCCGTTTCGCGAGCTTTCGGCCGCCGGGGCGCAGGGGCTGATCGAGGCGGGGCTGGACATCGCCCGGGCGCGCGATCTGCGCCTGTCGCTGGCGGTGACCGACCGCGCCGGCAACCTGCTTGCCTTCACCCGGATGGACGGGGCCGCGCTTGTCACCATCGAGGTGGCGATCGGCAAAGCGCGGACGGCGGCATTGTTGCAGGCGCCTTCCAAACTATTCGAGGATATGATCAATTCCGGCGCGCCCTCAATGGCCGCGGTGCCGGGGCTCTTGCCTCTTCAGGGCGGGATGCCGGTGACGGATGGCGCCGAAGTGGTCGGCGCGATTGGCGTCAGCGGCTCGTCCGGCGACAATGACCAGGCGGTCTCGGCCGGGATAGCCGCAGCCTTTGCCGGGCTGTGACAGGAACCTTACAAGGAGCAGAGCAGATGCGCGACAGACAAAACCGCCCCGCGGGCGAGGACTCCCGCCAGCCGAAACGGGTGCGCCACGAGTTGCGCTTTCGCCTGATCGAGGTCGCGGCCGCCGAACGGATCAGCCCGCATATGGCACGGATCACCTTCGGCGGCGATCTGAACGGGTTCGACAGCCCCGGTTTCGACGACCATGTGAAGCTGTTCTTCCCGGCCGCGGGCGAAGAGGTTCCGGCCCTGCCCACCTTCGACGGGCGCTCGGTCGTCTTCCCCGAGGGGGTGGCCCGGCCCGTGGCGCGCGATTTCACCCCGCGCAGCTTTGACGCGGCGCAGGGGGTGCTGGTCATCGACTTTGCCCTGCACGACAGCGGCCCGGCGACCGAATGGGCGCGGGGCGCCCGGCCTGGCAGCAAGATCGGCCTTGGCGGGCCGCGCGGGTCGTTCCTGTTTCCGCTCGACTACGACTGGCATCTGCTGGTCGGCGATGCGACCGCTTTGCCGGCCATTGCCCGGCGGCTGGAGGAACTGCCCGCCGATGCGCGGGCACTCGCGCTGATCGAGGTCGGGGATGCGGCGGACGAGTTGGCGCTGACCGCGCCGGCGGGGGCAAGGGTCGTCTGGGCGCATAGCAAGGGGACTGCGGCGGATGCCGATCCGCTGCTGGCCGCGCTGGATGGGGCGGTCTTCCCCGAAGGGGATTACTTGGCCTGGGTGGCCTGCGAATCCGCCACGGCGCGGACGGTGCGCCAGCGCCTGATCGAGGCGCGCGGCGCCAATCCGAAGCAGATCCGCGCCTCGGGCTACTGGCGGCGCGGCGATGCCGGGGTGCATGACAGCCTCGACGAGCAGGGCTGATCCAGCGGGGCGGGCAGTTTTCGCCCCGAAAAAACGGAAAGGAAGGCGACATGACCCTTCACGGCAAGACGATCATCGTCATCGGCGGCACATCGGGCTTCGGCAAGGCCACGGCGCTTGTCGCAGCCACCGAGGGCGCGCGGCTGATCCTGACCGGGCGCGACGCGGCGAAGCTGGACCTTGTGCTGGCTGAGTTCTCTGCCGCAGGCCATGCGGCAGAGGGGCGGGTCCTGGACGCCGCCAGCCCGGAGTCGGTCGCCGGGTTCTTCGACGGAATCGCCGGCTTCGACCATCTGGTGTCGATGGCGGGCGGCTTCATGGGCGGAGGATTCCTGGCGGCGGAGGAGGCGGTGATCCGTCGCGCGGTGGACGAAAAGCTGTTCGCCAATCTGCGCATCGCAAGGGCCGCGGCGCCGAAGGTCGCGGCGGGGGGCAGCCTGACCTTCACTGCCGGATCGGGCGGGCGGCCGCAGAACGCCTCGGGCGCGATCATCGGCAACGAGGCGATCCGCATCATGGTGCGGGGCCTCGCCGTCGAACTCGCGCCGCGCGCGCGGGTCAATGCCGTGTCGCCGACCTGGACCGAAACGCCGCTGTGGCGCGACATGGCCGCAGAGGATGTCGCGGCCACGAAGCGGCATTTCGACGGGATCATTCCGCTCGGCCGCACGGCGACCATCGGCGAGGTGGTCGATGGCTATCTGTTCCTGATGAAGAACGGCTTCGTTACCGGCCAGACGCTGGCCGTCGACGGCGGGGTCGATCTGGTCGGCTAGACCACCCCGTCAGCCGTCGGTTCCGACCCTGGACACCAGCACCGGATCGTCGCGGTAGAGGTCGGGGAACAGCGTGCGCAGTTGCCCGATCTTCGGAAGATCGTTCTGCACGATATAGGGCTGGGTCGGATTCAGGAACAGATAGTCCTGGTGGTAGTCCTCCGCCGGCCAGAAGGCGTGACCCGGCTCGATCGTCGTGACGATGGCGGCGTCAAGCAGACGGGCGCTGTTCAGTTGCCCGATATAGGCGCGGGCGACGGCGGCCTGCGCCTCATCTGCCGGAAAGATCGCGGTGCGGTATTGCGTGCCGTAGTCCGGCCCCTGGCGGTTCAGCAAAGTGGGGTCGTGCGAGGTGAAGAACACCTGCAACAGCTTGCCATAGCTGATCTTTTCCGGGTCGTAAGTCACGCGCACCGCCTCGGCATGGCCTGTGTCGCCGCGCCCGACATTGCCGTAATGCGCATCCTCCT
>JAATGA010000254.1 GCA_015654855.1 Rhodobacterales bacterium | reverse complement strand
TTTCTACGTCTATGCGACCGCTGCGGTTCTGGTCTTTCCGTCGCTGTTCTTTCCCGGCGACGATGCGATGGCCAAACAACTGGCAAGCTTCGCCACCTTCTCCATCGCCTTCTTCGCCCGCCCCTTCGGCGCGGTGGTCTTCGGCCATTTCGGCGACCGGGTCGGCCGCAAGGCCACGCTGGTCGCGGCGCTGCTGACCATGGGTATCTCGACCGTGATCATCGGCTTCCTGCCCACCTATTCGCAGATCGGCGTTCTGGCGCCGCTGCTGCTGGCGCTGTGCCGGTTCGGCCAGGGCTTCGGCCTCGGCGGCGAATGGGGCGGTGCGGTGCTGATGGCGACCGAGAACGCGCCGGAGGGTAAGAAGTCCTGGTATGGCATGTTCCCGCAACTGGGCGCGCCGGTCGGTCTGTTCCTGTCCTCGGGCTTCTTCTGGGTGCTGATGCACTTCATCAGCCAGGAGGATCTGCTGACCTGGGCCTGGCGGCTGCCCTTCATCGGCTCGATCGTGCTGATCGCCATCGGGTTGTGGGTGCGTCTGTCGATCACCGAGACGCCGGAATTCGCCGAGGCGATCCGCAAGGAAGAGCGTGTCGCCGTTCCGGTCGCCGAGGTGTTCCGCACCCACAAGCGCAGCCTGTTCCTCGGCACCTTCGTCGCGCTGGTGACCTTTGTGCTGTTCTACATCTGCACGGCCTGGCTGTTGTCGTACAACGTCAAGGTGCTGCAAATCCCGTTCAAGGACGCGCTGACGATCCAGATCTTCGGCTCGATCGTCTTCGGGATCGCCATCATCATCTCGGGCCGGGTGGCGGATGTCTCGGGGCGCTATCGGTTCCTGTTGGTCACGACCCTGCTGATCGCGATGTTCGCGACGATCATCGGCCAGATGCTGACGGGCAACGCTGGCAACGAATTCGGCATCTATGTCTTCGTCACCATCGGTCTGTTCCTGATGGGCATGACCTATGGCGTCATCGGCGCCGCGCTGGCGGCACCGTTCCCGACGGAGGTGCGCTATACCGGTTCTTCGATCACCTTCAACTTCGCTTCGATCTTCGGCGCATCGCTCGCGCCCTATGCGGCGACCTGGTTGCAGGCGAATTACGGGGTGAACTTCGTCGGCTTCTACCTGCTGGCGGCCTGCGTGATCACCATCCTGTGCATTCTGGCCATCGGCGAGGAAAAGCTCTGATCCGCCGGGCCATCAGGCCCGCATCGCGCAACAGGACAGGGCCGCCCCCAGGGGCGGCCCTTTTCCTTGCCGTCCGACCGCGCCCCCGCGAGGGGCAACTGGACATGGCCCGCCCGGCATGATTGCATCCGGCCAAACGAACGGATGGGAGGGCATCATGCTCGATTCAGTAACCGGCCTCGCCGGACTTTTGAAAGATACGACGCTGCTGGTCGAAAAGGCCTGGGTCGCGGGCGAATGGGTCGATGCCGACAACGGCGCGACTTTCGAGGTGACGAACCCCGCGCGCGGCGACGTGATCGCCCGGGTGGCGAACCTCGGCCGGGCCGAGGTCGCGCGCGCCATCGACGCCGCCCATGCCGCGCAAAAGGAATGGGCCACCCGCACCGGCAAGGAACGCGCCGCCGTGCTGCGCAAATGGTTCGACCTGATGATGGCGAACCAGGAAGATCTGGGCATCATCCTGACCGCCGAGATGGGCAAACCTCTGGCCGAGGCCAAAGGCGAGGTCGCCTATGGCGCGAGCTTCATCGAATGGTTCGCCGAAGAGGCCAAGCGCATCTATGGCGAGACCATCCCGGGCCATATGCGCGACAAACGCATCACCGTGATCAAACAGCCGGTGGGTGTCGTGGGTTCGATCACCCCCTGGAACTTCCCCAATGCGATGATCGCCCGCAAGGTCGCCCCGGCGCTCGCCGCCGGCTGTGGCTTCGTGGCGCGTCCGGCTTCGGAAACGCCGCTGTCGGCGCTGGCCATGGCGGTTCTGGCCGAACGCGCGGGTGTGCCGGCGGGCCTGTTCTCGGTCGTTCCCTCGTCCGATGCCGCCGGCATCGGCAAGGAGTTCTGCGAGAACCC